>CAZMEH010000518.1:0-1551 GCA_964564885.1 uncultured Saprospiraceae bacterium
TAAACACATCCGCCAACTTGATTCCCGAACGTAGCCCAATATGGACATTGTAGCCAAAAATAGATAGGTCGCCTATCGCCACGATGTCCCGAGCTATGCAATTATTGGACGTAGATATGCGGTCGTTAGAAATCAATTGCGTTTCTATCGCTCCAAATACTTCTTTCCTTGCATCGTTCAAGGAGGTCAATTGACTTCGTAATTCCGTGCCTTCCTTTAGTAGGCGATTGCGGATGATTTCGTATGTGCCGCCTTCTAATTGCTGTGTATTTTTTTCGTTGTTGTTTTCTGACATTGGTATTATAGTTTCTTCTGTAATTTTATTAGTTCGCTTTGAAGGTTATTTGCTTTTGTTTTGAAATAATCCACAACAAATGCGATTATAAGGCTTATTGCAGCCGTCCCTAGAATATACCAAAAGTCGTTAAACTTGTTTTGGTAATTGTGTCATCTTTTATCTGTTGTATTAGTTATTAGTTAATAATTTATCGTTTATAAAAAAATCTTTATCTTCTGGAAAAGCTAAGTGATTTTTAAATATATCTATATTCTCAAAAAAAGAATATTTAATGAATAATTCTTTCAATTGTGAATACTCTGAAATCTGGGTACTATACAATAATAGAAGTTTTCCGTAAAATGAAGTTGTTCCTTTTATCAGTTGTATGTAGTATTCTTTTTTATCACTTCCTGCTTCTTTTGGATATTGAGTATCTATTAGTAGCAGTAACTGTTCAATATTTGAAATATAAAAAGGCAAGGAATAATTATAGCGCCTTAATGTTTTACTAAATGATTCTATTACTAAGTTTTTTTGCGAATATCCTTGTCCTTTATAAAATTGTAAAAAGAAATTATAATACGAATTTAATGAAGGTATTCCTTGATGAACATTAGTACTTTGAATATCTCTCAAATTTTCTTTTTGCTTTTGATGATAATTGAATAGCTGAAAAAACGTATTCTCAAATCGCTGTTGCTTCAAAGTATTATTTTGCTCAATCATCTGTTCTTTCTGTCCTTTGAGTTCTTCTTTAGTAGCTTTTAATTCTTTCCGATTGTAAAATAATTCTAATTGTTGATTTTGAATAGATTGCATTTGACCTAAAAACGCTACATAAACAAAAAACAAACCTGATAACGTCCAAATAGCAGCAACAATACTACCTAAGAATTTGGCGAACTCTTCCATTTTATTCAGCGCAATAATCGTAGTATCTTCTGAGTTTGGAACAAAAAATAAAACCAATGCAAGTAATAAAACTCCCAAACCGATATAGATTGACCGCTGAGCCAATTTTGTAAACCGTTCGACCTGCTTGTCTAGTTCCTTGACCTTGTTTGTGATTGTTTGTTCTTTTTGTGAAAAAGGCTGTTTATCTGTCATTTGAATTATTCTATTTTTTATAATATTGTTTCGTTGGGCAATGGCATGCCATTGCCGTACCATCATATTTTTATAATATTATTTATAAAAATTTTTATTTAAAAAAACAATCATCTTTCCAATTTTTCGGATTATTGATAATGTAATTTTGAATGCGATTGAAT
>CAZMEH010000519.1:0-4148 GCA_964564885.1 uncultured Saprospiraceae bacterium
TATCGTCGAGGTTTCGAGACAGGTATTCTTGGTTACTTAACTGTTTCACAATCAAAAAATATAAATGCAAAATCCGAATTTAGACGCATCTAAAGAAAATATGTTACCAGAAGAAGAAAACGTAGACAGGGCATTGCGTCCCAAACTACTGAATGACTTTGCGGGACAACCTAAAATAGTAGAAAATCTTAAAATCTTCATCGAAGCAGCTAAACTGCGTGGTGAAGCACTCGATCATGTTTTATTACATGGGCCTCCGGGATTAGGAAAGACAACGTTATCGCATATTATTTCTAATGAGTTGGATACAACCATGAAATTGACATCAGGTCCAGTATTGGATAAACCAGGTGATTTAGCTGGTTTGTTGACCAATTTGGACGAAGGCGATGTTTTGTTTATTGATGAAATTCATCGGTTAAATAATATCGTGGAAGAATATTTATATTCTGCAATGGAGGATTATCGTATTGATATTATGATTGATACGGGCCCGAATGCAAGAACGATTCAAATCGAAATCGAGCCATTTACATTGATTGGCGCAACTACTCGAATGGGTTTGTTGACTGCGCCGATGCGTGCAAGGTTTGGTATTACTTGTTTGTTGGCTTATTACGATGTGGCAACATTGACCAATATTGTGAAACGTTCAGCAAGTATTTTGAAAGTTCCAATTAAGGAAAGTGGTGCATTAGAAATAGCTCGTAGAAGTAGAGGAACGCCTCGTATTGCGAATGCTTTATTGCGTCGTGTTCGTGATTTTGCACAAATCAAAGGAAACGGAACGATTGATTTAGCGATTGCAAAATTTGGTTTATCTGCATTAAATGTAGATGAAAGTGGTTTGGATGAAATGGATAATCGTATTTTATCTACCATTATTGAAAAATTCAAAGGCGGACCAGTTGGAATCAGCACGATTGCAACGGCAGTCGGTGAAGAAGCAGGGACAATTGAAGAAGTTCACGAACCGTTTTTGATAATGGAAGGTTTTATTCAGCGAACTTCAAGAGGTCGAGAAGTCACCGAAAAGGCGTATCACCATTTAGGTTTTGCACCGCCTGCTCAAGGAAGTTTGTTTTAAGTTTTAGTTTTGGCGAGTTTCTTGCGCAGAGATAGAAAAAAATTGAATAATTGAATTTCGTTTTAGTAAAATATTTATGAGAAAGGCACTTGTTTTAGTAATTAGTATATTATGTTTTGCGGTGATTCAATCAACCGCTCAAGGTCGTTATAATGGTTATGTGATTACCAATGAAAACGATACGATAACTGGCGTAGTGGAAATTGGAAATTCTGCACTACAGGCAGTTAGAGTTGTTTTCACGGACTATGAAGTGCATCAACCTGTTCAATTAGAACCATTTCAGATTAAACGCTATTATGTAAATAATCAAACTTTTCAATCCAAAATCTATGATTTAGATGAAGATTTAAATTATGGTTATGCTGTATTTATGGAAGTCGTCGAAGATGGTCCTGTTATTTTTTATAAATACTGGAACAACCAAAAAAGACGTTTTGAAACAATACTAGAAGATGGAAACAAGTCTATGGTGGTTGTGACTAGATTAAAATTTAGTAATCAAATGAGTGAATACTTTAATGATTACGATATTTTGAAAGCTAAAATTTTACGAGGCGTTTATAAAAGGAGGGATTTAAATAAAATTGTTGCGGAATATAATTCATGGAAAAACGAATTAGGTGTAGCCGATTAGGTTGTTTAATCTCCAAAACTCGTTGGTTATCTATAAGTTTTGAAATTGAACTATCTTTGGTATTAATATAGTAGTCTTTATTCACAAGAATTCTTATAGCCGAAAAATCCAGATTTTTGTTTTAGGCAAGGCAGTTTTGAGAAAGATAGCCATGCTATCTGCCGAAAAACTAACGCAGCATAAAATAAAAAGATGATTTTGTAGGCATATTAATTTTTGTAAATAAAGACTAGTAACAGTTAAATGTTAGATGTTTTGAAAACGTCTAACGTCTAAGTTATAAATAGAAAAAACAATACAACTTTGAATACAGGATTAACATTTCAGTACCCAAGCTGGTTTATGATATTTTGCGTATTATTAGGTTTAGCCTATGCGCTTACATTATATTATAAAAGCAATACTTTCAAGGAAAAACCGCCTGCATTAACTTGGCTGTTTGGTGTTTTACGCTTTCTGAGCGTTTCTTTGCTAAGTCTTCTACTCCTTTCTCCAATCTTGCAATCGCTATCCGTAGAGAAAAAAAATCCAATTATCGTACTTGCTCAAGACCATTCTGAGTCTATCAAAGCAGGTATGAGCAAAGAGGATTCGACAGCTTATGTTGCTGGTTTTCAACAACTAAAAGAAGAACTCAAAGACGATTATGAAGTCGTAGAATATTCTTTCGGTGAAGAAGTGCGAGAAGGTGCAGATTTTCAGTTTACCGATAAAACGAGTAATTTATCAAGCGTTCTATCAACTGCTTACGATTTATATAGTAACCAAAATTTGGGTGCTGTTATCTTGGCGAGTGATGGTATTTATAATGAAGGAAGTAATCCAATTTATGCTGGCGCAAAACTCAATGTTCCGATTTTTACGGTAGCAATGGGCGATACGACCATCAAAAAAGACTTGGTTCTTAAAAGGGTTTTTCATAATAAAATCGCTTATTTAGGCGACCGTTTTAGCATTCAGGCAGATGTAACTGCAAGCAATTGCTTGGGTAGTTCAACTCGTTTAGTGATTTCTAGACTTGGTGCTGGACAGAGTAAGAAGTTACAAGAAATTCCGATTAGTATTAATAATAATGACTTTTTTAATACCGAAGAAATCATCCTAGAAGCTAATCAAGCAGGTGTTCAACGCTATTTGTTGGAAGTCGTCGCTATCAACGGAGAAATCACAACGGTTAACAATCGTCAAGAAATTTTCATTGATGTATTGGATGCTCGTCAGAAAATTTTAATTGTTGCCAATTCGCCTCATCCAGATATTAGTGCATTCAAACAATTGATTTTAGGAAACAAGAATTATGAAGTTGATGTAACTTTTGCAAGCAATATTGATAAAAATGTTGTTGAATATGACTTTGTGATTTTACATCAAATTCCAAGTGTTACCTCACCTTCGTCGGCTTTATTGAAGCAATTGAATGATAGAAAAATTCCGAGATTATTTGTTATTGGTAACCAATCGAATATCAATGAAGTATCTCGTGCGCAGCCATTTGTTTCGATTACAGGAAGTATTTCGAAAACCAACGAAGTGCAAGGAATTATTGATGATAACTTCAACCTCTTCACATTAGAGGATGATTTGAAACGTGAAGTTGTAAAATTCCCACCTTTAGTTGCTCCGTTTGGCGATTTCAAAGCGGCGGCTAATGCGGATGTATTATTGTATCAAAAAATTGGAACAGTAGGTACCAAATATCCATTATTGACTTTTGGTGAGCAGAATGGAATCAAGGTTGGTGTTTTGTGTGCGGAAGGTATTTGGAAATGGCGTTTGTTCAATTTTTTACAACATAAAAACTACGAGACCTTTGATGAATTGTTGGGTAAAAGCATTCAATTCTTAACGGTTAAAGAAGATAAAAGACGTTTTAGGGTAAATGTGATCAAGAATATTTTCAACGAAAATGAAGCGATTTATTTTGATGGACAATTATACAATCAGAGTTACGAACTCGTGAACGATCCTGATGTTAGTTTGACTATTAAAGATAGCAAAGGCAAAGAGTTTCCATTTACATTTAATAAAACAACAAAGGCTTATGCGTTGAATACAGGGTATTTCCCAGTAGGTAATTACAGCTTTGAAGCAAAGGTAAATGCAACGGGTAAGACGCTAACTTCTAAGGGAAATTTCAGTGTTCGTCCTATTCAATTAGAAGTATTTGAAACGACAGCTGACCACGGTTTAATGCGTTTGTTGAGTAATAAATTCGATGGTGGAATGGTGTATCCATCTAATATTGGAGATTTGAAAGCAATGCTCGATGCTAAGGAAACTATCAAACCAAAATTATACGATACGCTTCAAACTAAAAATGTCATTAATCTAAAATGGTTATTCTTTTTAATCATGGGATTATTGACGCTTGAATGGTTTGGTCGTCGTTATTTTGGAGCTTACTAGAGAGAAAACAGAAGACAG
>CAZMEH010000520.1:0-1663 GCA_964564885.1 uncultured Saprospiraceae bacterium
GAATAAAACAAGGTTATTAACTTTCTGAAAGGATTGTTTTCGACTAGGGGCAGATTGAAATGCTTCTTCTGAGCGCATTAGCACCCAAATACTAGCGATTAAAAATACCGTTAATAATACATAGTAAAGTTTGAAAAACATTGATTAGAGTTAGGTAATGAATAAAAGTGATTATTCACAAAATATTACAATGTAAGATGAAACGCCTCTTATCAACAAGCAATAAAGGCATCTTGTAAATCCTGTTAATTTTGTCTAAAGACTAATGGTAGCTAAAATAACAAAAGTTCAGACAGTAAAAAACTGTCTGAACTTTTTAAATAGATTATAATAATTGGCTTAATAGCAATTCTTAATTTGAATCGTGCCCTAGTCATTTGGTGACTTTAAGTCATCAATTGACCGTTTTTACATGAAAATAATTAACCTATTTCAACATAAGCTTAGTTGTACCAGCTAAATAACCTCTATTGTATAATTCAAAAGTAAATTCACCGCCACTTGACAACTTATTATTTTGAATCCAATCTATACAAATATTTGGCGCATCATTTTCATAATTGAAACTCTGTGATATAGTATAACGAGCATTTCCACCGTCACTTTTGTTGATAAATGTACCAGAACCGCTACTTTCAACAGCAATCGTTGTACCAAGAGGTTCGATAATTCTTAAGTGAAATTTGTTTGCACCACCTTTTGTCAATTCATTTTGGTGAACATCAAAACAAACATTGAATTTCTCCACTTGTTTTGCTTTATTAACTACTTTTTCACTACCACTGCTTCTAAATTTAACCGCTTTTACTTTGATATTATGAACATTCAAAACACCGCCTCTGTTAACTTTGTCTTCTAACTTTTTTTTCTGTGCTTCAATTTTTGCCTTTTGGCTTTCAACTTGTGCCTTTTGATTTTCAACATCAGTAATGGTTTCTTCTTTGACTTTAATGGTTTCCACTAAAGTAATTTTTTCAGTTTCCAGTTGCTGTTTAGCCAATGTCAAATCAGCATTGTCAGCTTGTAAATCCTCAATTTGTTCTAAGTAAGTATTTTTTTGACTAATTAAACTAGCAATTTGACCATTAGCCTCTTTAAGTGCAGAATCTGACTTTACGCCTCGGTCAATATTACGTTTAATCTTGTTACGCATTGCAGTCAAATTCTGCTTTTGCTGGTCGATGATTTCACGCATTTCTTCATTCTCAACTGCTTTAGCTTCTAACTCTTGCATAGCAGCTTGATAGTCCGACTCCAATTCACGATTCAAAGAATCTGCCTTGTTGATTTCTACTTGTTGTTGAACAATAACCTTGCTCTTGCTTTGGCTACCCATAAAAAGGTAAATATTAATACCTAACAATGCGATAATGGCAACAATAGCAATTGCATATAACTGTTTTCTCTTTTCTCTGTCCTTAGCTGCTTGACTCATGTATTTTTAATTTATTGTAAATGAAGACTGTTGATTAGATGAACTTCATAGATTAAACACAAACGAAACGGGAAATTACGCTTTTCGATTTTAATAATAAATAAAATAGGCTACAATTTTTAATTTATTAATTATTTTTAGTGTTTTAATGAAGATAGGTTATCATTTTTGTGTTAAAGAATAACTAATCTGTTAATGTTTTATTTATATTTGTAAGGATTGCAAATT
>CAZMEH010000521.1:0-2316 GCA_964564885.1 uncultured Saprospiraceae bacterium
GAAAGTAGATTATTAAATAATAATTTCATATTAATACTGGATACAGCTGAATTCCTATAACTAACTTTTGTACAAATGTTAATATATAAATTATTTTCATAATCTAATTATAATATCATCCATTTTTTCAATTCACCTTTATAAAAATTAAGAAAACCTCATCTTACTATTTCTAGCGAGATGAGATTTTCTTAACTTGAAAAAATACAAAGGTACTAATTATGTTTCCTAAACCGAGGGAGTTTTATCGTCTTCTATCTTGTTAGATATGTCACTTTCCTCATATAGATTATGGATAATTAAGATTATATATCCAAAAAGAACAGCACTAATTATAAGCATATTATTAATTATTCCATCAGATAGAAAAGAGACTTTGATTAGTATTGTAGATATTACAAATCCTGAATTTCTAATAATTTTATGAAATTTATCAGAATAAAAGAAAGAGAAAAGAAGTAATAAAACATCAATAATTATCAATACAGAAAAGAATTCGTCAAAGAAAATATTATTTATCTTTTTAAATTCCATAATCCCATTTCCATAATTACTCATGGTTACTGAGCCCCAATTTATAAGCGTATAAAAAGCTAAAATGGCCAAAACTGGAACTAGCATAATGGCTAAAGATTTTTTTAGAAGTATAAACTTTTTAATATTTACGCCTTCTTTATTCTCATTATCAATTGGTTTATTACTTTTAGTCTTAATACTTTTATAAAATAAGTATATCAGAAAAAAGAGAATTAATGAGGTCAAAACATCAAAAGTGAACTGTAAATCATTTTTGTCTTGAAACCAATCCGAGGTTAATTCTACATAAGCAATGTCCTTGAAAATACGCCTTATTACAATAAGGGTAATGATTTCATATTGTTTGCCAATATATACCGTAATTGACTTTGGCAAAAAGTAAATTAATAAATAAACCTCATAAAGCAGTATAAAGGAAAAGGGAGTATAAATTGCTGCGATTGGGTTTTGAAAAAACTTTTGATCTAATTCTATAAATCCCTGGGTATTAAGCAGGATTAATAGAAGGTGTATGAGGTAACTAAATATCGCAATAATGAGTATAGTCTTCTCTACACGATGCTTTACTTTAGATGATAATAGAATATCGAAACTTCCTTTTATAATATTTTGGCTATTCATTTATTCTCGTTTTGTATCTAATAGATTGTATTATGCGTACGGTTACAGCTGCTACTGCTGAACGATATTCATTAATTTACTACAATAAGTTAAAGAATTAACATAAAGAAAGGTTCATTTTTAATATTTTTAAATTTGACAACAAGAGAAAAAAGCTTCGCTTACACCAACATAAAATTGCTTATTATGAACTCATGCTAAAACTATTGATAAACGCTTGATTTTCAAAACGAAGCTCATTTTTATTTTAATCCATAGCAATTGTCTATCTTCCGTTAACGTCAAGTGACTTCTTGTCGCACTAAGTCATAACGAGTAACCTTTTGTCAGTTCAAGCGAAGTTTTAGCACTTTGTTAGCATCGTTCTCTCACAATTAAATAATTATGAATTTCACAAAAGACTAATTCTGAAAAGATATATAATAATTACTTCTCAGGTAATTCAGCTTCATCATATAGCTTCCTTTTAATTTTATCTTTCAATCGTAAAAATGGACTTTCCCAATAATGATAGCTTAAATAGCTTAAAGTAGTAGTGATAATTAAAGATAAAAATAAATAACCCAAAAAAAGTAGGTTTCCGTTAACTTTGAATTGTCCAATTGTATTTATAACCTGTAATGTTAGAAATATGCCCGTAGTATGAAACAAATAAAGACCATAAGTATAGCGACCTTGATTTGAGAGCCATTTGAATTTAGAAAGCTTCATTAAAGAATATTTCGAAAAACTTTGTTCCATTAATACAAAAGCAACAATCAAGCCTTGTAAAACTCTTTCAATACTAATCCAATACATATTATGAAGCCTAAAATAATCTAATAAGGTATTTCCCATTATGAAAAAAGCAAATACTATATAAATAAATAAAATATGCCTGAATGGTAAGTTCTCAAAAAATTGAATTAACCTCTTATTGTAAGCTACTCCAATTGCTAATAGTCCACCAATCGCGATATCTGAGAATACAAAAAGTGTATGCACATGAATTACAATAAACGTATTGTAATTCAAAAACCTAAATATCATTGAGATTATAATCATTATTAAGAATAACCAAACCAGTTGCCTAACACTAAAATACTTAACAAACCAAGGACAAACAATATAGAATTGTTCTTCAACACAAAGAACTTGTTTAAGAACTCATGCTAAAAC
>CAZMEH010000522.1:0-2791 GCA_964564885.1 uncultured Saprospiraceae bacterium
TTTGAGTTTGCTTTGAAGCGTTTCGGTTAATAACTCATTCGCTTCCTTATCATTGAAGTAATAATACTTTTGTTCCTCTCCGATATTTCGTTTGATAAACACAGGAGAAGCGACGCTAAACCTTTCTTTTGATGAAAAGCTTGGGGCATGACTGATAGAAAGCTCATTTACAACCATTCCAAAAGCAACTTCTGGATTACTTTGAATCCCTTGTACAGCTCGCTTTATCAAATTCGCATCATGCGAACTGATGAACCAATCTGTACCATTTTGGAAATCAAATCCATGTTTAACTCGTTTTCCTCTGTTTAGCCAAGAAAGCGAATACAATGATATTTTATCATGCACTTCATTTTGACCGAGCCATTCATGAAATTTTTGTACTAAATGTCCTTGATAACTAAAAGGTACCGTTTTAGTATTGGGCGTTAATTTTAAATATATTCTCATATTTTATTTTATTTTTTTGATACTACAAATGTATAATGAGTGCTACCTCACTCACTGCTATACCTCAAAAAAATCTTGCAATTCTTTTAATTTTTCTTGCAAATGCTCTAGCAATTCAGTCGGTTCATGAACAATGACTTTATCATGGTGACAGTTTAAAATGAAATTAGTGATACCATAAAATTTAGGATTTACATCGCATTGAAGTTCAAACCTATCACCAGAAGCATAAGTCTTGATATGGCGTTTTGCCAATGGAAATCGGAGAGCTAACTCATTGTACGCACCAACACCAAACTCTAATCGCACGCTAATTTTTTCATCACTAACAATATAAAATGGGTCAGCGTCGCCAAGATTGAACGTTTTTTTAAAAGTAGCTGGTTTATTCAGCTCTTTAATGCCACCGATTCTAGTCATTCTAAAATGAATTATTTTTTCTTTTTCAACATCATAAGCATAAATCATATCATCAAACGGACTAACATGAAGCGGTTCTACCAATCTATCCCTTACTGTATTGCTATTCGATGAATGATAGTTTTTGAGTACGATTTGCATCTTATTTCGTTTCGCTTTTTCAAGCAAATCAATCATTTGTAAATGAGGCTCCCGAAGAATATCCAACCCGAGTTTTCGGAAGTCATATAAGGAGTTCAGTTTTCGTTTTACTCGTTTAGCCGTTTTATCTTGCTCGTTATGTTTATTGTACGCATCGATTGCTTTTATCAAAAAAGCTTGTTCCTTTTCGGTGAAATGCAAAAGGTTTTTGAGTTGGTCATAAGCTTTATCCTTTACAAAACCATAGCGATATTCATCATTGAAAGTCGTTGTGAGATTGATATTCTTTAAGGCGATAAAATCTCGGTCAATCGTCGCTGGCGAAACATTTAACTTATCAGCAATTTGCTTTTTTTTATATTGAAAAGGCTGTTGCACCAATAATAATATCAACCTTCCAAAGCGTTCTTTGGTTACTTTACTATCTTCTATCATAAAGTCAATGTTTAATTTTTTTAAAATTTAAATCGCATCAATCCTGTGAACCTGTCTAATCCTATCAATTTCGTTTAATGCTGCCTGCCCCGCCTGTCCCGCCTGTCCCGAAATCTCGGTGGAAATCCCGGTGGAAACCTCGGTGGTCAATCCTGTATAACCTCACAAAAACCAAGACCCAAGCTAGAGTTCTTTCCACCAAAACCACCGAAATAGCCAATACGTATTAACTCAATTGGCGCAGCAATAATGAAATCGAAATTAAAAGCCCTAACATTAGTGCTGTCAATGTTATACATACGGCTTTGAGGTCGATTGATAGATTTGAAATCAGTGAGCGAAGCGTTGATGTCGAGACCGAGTGCTTTTGATTTTTCGATTAGATTGTTGATGATAAGCGTTTTGTAATCTTGGTCATCAGGAGAAATATAAACGGCATGCTTACTATCCGCTGTTTTCTTCGACATGAAAACAGGTTTGTTTGTCCAGAATTTCATGATAGGAGAGAAGGTCGGTTCTGGAAGAATTTCAACATTGACAATTTTAAAGGATACTTGACCGCCTCGAATGCGGATATGCAAGGATTGATGATTAAATAAACCGATAACAAAATCTTGCATTGCTTTATCTATCAGAAAAGAAAGGGTCAAATTTGCTTCACCGCTCGCTAAAATAATTCCTCGTCTTCGATCTACTCGATAAGGCTTTATGGCTTGTATTTGACTGAAAGTGAAGAGTTTGAAATGTTTGTTATTGTTTTTTAAACTATAACCTTGGTCATGCAGCCAAGTTGCAAAAACTGGGTCGGCATCGGATAAGGTTTTATAAATCCACGCTGAAATGGCGTATTCGTAATTAAATGGAAGAAGATTACCTTTTAATGTTTCAAGATGGAGTTTAATTCTCATATTTCTGGTTTGTTAATAATGTGTATGAAAACGAAAATAATAAAAACAAAATCACTAAACAAAAAATAGATGATTTTCTTTGTTAAATTTAACGTTTGAACAAAAATAAACCTTTATCAAATCTTGATAAAGGTTTATTTTAAACAAGTTCAGTAAGAAGACAGACAAGGAATCTGCTAACTATCAATTATTTATAAAGCAAAGGAATACGTGAACTTCTCTCACGAGGTTTGACGGAGTAATTATCATGAAAACCTACATTTTGTACGATTCCATTTACACCATTTTCTAGCACGTTTTTTTGGCGCATGTTAGCTTATTGTTTATTATTTATTTTGCTGATAATTTAGTAATGAAGATAGGTTTAGATTTATGAATTGAATTATTTGTGTTACTTTTGAAATACCGAATTATTTTATAATCAATCGTTAGTTTAT
>CAZMEH010000523.1:0-4499 GCA_964564885.1 uncultured Saprospiraceae bacterium
ATCGTTAATTTTTTCTTTAACGAGTTAAAAAATCTCTGCATAGCCTAGCTCTGGAGCTATTTTTTAAGGAAGTTAAAGGGAAAAAGAACCAGTTAAAAACCGTAAGTTATTTTATTGACGTTCCTTACTTTGATTACCTCAGTCTATTTTGCCGTAGATTGCACTATTATAACGGAGAATTGGAATCCGTTAGCTTCTTTGGCAAGTCCAAAACTTGCCACAAAAAGTAGTCGCTAACGAAAAATCAACTTGTCCACATCGTCAAAAAATACAAGGACAATCCAATAATAGCGATGAAGTAAATAGGAATGATTGTTGTGAAAATAGAACAACTATTATTTTATAGGTGCTTTTAACAGTGTTGCAGGGATATTAGTGGCAATCAGGAAAATAATGAAAAAAACAATAGTCATATTTCTCACCTTATTAATAGTGGTGACAAGTTCACCACTCCAACAAGGCGTGGAATTGATTATCAAAACAGGTAGTTTCGTACACCATTTTTTACATCATATCAAATGCCAAAATGATAAAATAGGATTGAATGATTTTGTACATCTTCATTATTTTGATGATGTACACCTCGAGCAAGATCATGAAGAACATGAAGGCTTACCTTTTTCACATCATCATTCACCAAAGACGCTTTCGATTAATTTTACTTTGTTTTTTACAGCCTTAAAAATGCCTAGTTTTTATACGCTTGAACTCACCAATAGGCAACATTTCTTTTATCAGGAATTCATACCTTCTTCTTTGATTTCCAATATTTGGAAACCACCTCGATTTTAAATTTAGAAATACTGAACTTAATTTTTTTCTAAATTTTAAAATCATTTCTAATGAAAAAATATGTCTTGCTGCTAATTGCAGCCTTGCAGGTGTCTTTTGCATTTGCTCAAAATAATTTTTCGGTAATCATAAAAGATGCCGAAACCAAAGAAGCTTTGGTTGGTGTAAATGTCACCTTTAATGACAAAAATAGCGGAACGTCAACCAATGCTGACGGAAAAGCAACACTAGCTAAAATTCCAGACGGTGCGCAAACCTTTTCCTTTTCTTATATTGGTTATCCTACTTTTACGACAACCTTTGTTTTTCCAAAAGATGCCGAAAAAGTCCATGAAATACTGTTGAAGCAGGATGCTGAGATAATGGATGAAATCGTTGTTGAAAGTACAAGAGCAAACAAATCAATCGCTTTAACTCCAACACGAGTTGAAGTATTGACAGATGAAATTGATGAAGCGGCAAGTATGGAGCCGAGTAGAATTTCTCACTTGATTACGCATACCACAGGTGTGCAAGTACAGACAACCTCTGCCAGTAGTAATGGAGCGGTCGTCAGAATTCAAGGGATGAACGGGCGATATTCTAAAATGTTGAAAGATGGTTTTCCACTTTACGGTGGATTTTCAGGTAGTTTGGATGTCTTACAAATACCACCTTTGGACTTGCGACAAGTGGAATTTATCAAAGGCTCATCTTCTACGCTTCATGGAGGCGGAGCAATTGCAGGAGTATTGAACCTAATTTCTAAAACGGCTGACAAGGATGAAATTTTATTACATTTTAACCATTCAACGGTTGGCTCTAATGATATGAATGCCTTTGTTTCTCGACGGTTTGGGAAGTTTGGGATAACCAATTTGGTGTCTTATCAGTTCCATAAAGCATATGACGCAAATGACGATGGTTATGCAGATTTACCGGGTTTGTCTAAATTTAATTTTAATCCAAAGCTATTTTATTATCCAGATAATAAAACCACCTTATATTTTGGGAGTACGATTACACGAGAATTTAGAACGGGTGGTGATATGCAGCTTTTGAACAACTTTGCGCCAAGCAAAGAGCATTTCTATTCGGACACACAAAATTCAAGTAGATATACCACACAGCTAAAAGTTGAAAGAGAGATTGGAGAGAATAAAATACTGACACTAAAAAATAGCTTCAATACATTTGACCGATACCTAAATATTCGACAAGACACATTAGGTACAAGTACTATTTTTAGTGGTAGACAAAATTCAAGTTTTTCGGAATTAACATATAATGTGGAAGCAAGAAAGCATCAACTAATTTTTGGTGCAAACTATATAACAGATGATTTTGTTCGAGAAAATTTAGGAGAAACGACTTTTATACCTATTGAAGAAAATCACCAAACAGCAAGTATTTTTGTTAATCATGTATGGGATGCTGCCAGTTTTTTGGATATGGAAAGTGGCTTGAGAGCAGATTGGAATAAGAATAAATCTAATATCAGTGAAGATGATGGGAACATTTTTATCATGCCAAGAGTAGCGGCATTGGTAAAATATTCACCCAAGCTCTCTACTCGACTGAGCGGAGGTTTAGGCTATCGCCCAATGACCATTTTTAATGAAGAAGCGGAACCATTTGGCTATCGAAACTTCTTAGCTGTCGATTTTGCTAATACACAAGCTGAAAGATCAATTGGTTTAAACGGAGATATTTCTTATAAATCTACTTTTGGAGAAGATATTTTGTTATCTCTAAATCAAATGTTTTTTTATAATGTTATCCAAAATCCAATAGCGCTTGAAGCAACAGGAAATGGTCAGTTCCAGTTTGTAAATTCTTCTAATAATATCCAAAGTCAAGGCTTTGAAACACAATTAAAGTTTACTTTTTGGAAAATTACTTGGTTCTTAGGATATACTTTTACTGATGTCTTTTTTGACAGAAGCGAAAAGGAAGTATTGATATTAAATCCAAAACATAGCATCAAGGGAGATTTCCTATTTGTGGAAGAAGGCAAGTGGAGAATAGGTTTGGATTATGAATACAAAAGTGGACAAAAACTTTCAAGTGGTTTAGAAACAAGGGATTTATTTACCACCGGATTGGTAATTGAACGTACAATTGATAATTTTGTGCTGTTTTTTAATGCAGAAAATATCACCGATGCCAGACAAACTCAATATGAAGGTGTTCTTTCTCAACCGAATAATACGCCACAATTTACAGAAATATGGGCACCGCTTGACGGTAGGTTTATCAATTTTGGCTTGAAGGTTAAATTAGAGTAACTGAAAATAGTTTTTATGTTTTTGTCAATGAAGGCTGTTTAGTTCAAAAAAGGTTCTCTGATTTTTTTGTGAAAAAATACAAATAAAAATGTCTTACCGTGCGCCGTTTGCCGTCAGCCGTTTTTTAAAACTTCCACAATAATTTTCAAAAAACCAATAAAAGATTGAACTAAATAGAACTAGAAAAAATAAAACGGCTACTAAGAAATATCACATTGTTCGGTCGCAGCAAAAGCTGCGACCGTTGTTTTTTTGGGAGATTCGTGAAGATAAAGTATTTACTTTAAGTGATTGTAAAAGTTTGTTATATTCTTCCTGTGAATGAAAATGAATCGTTTTTGAAAGCGGAATAGTCCAGTTTCAACTATTGTAAACAACCATAATTTTGCAAATACTTAACAAAACCATGTAAAACAATTATCAATAAATTGACGTACATTTGTGTATAATGAGAATTATAAATAGAACATATCAACGCATTATTGCACTGACATTAGCATTTTTAATGCTAGTGACCTCGGTCTCTTTTGCCGTAGATATGCACTATTGTAACGGAGAATTAAAATCCGTTAGCTTCTTCGGCAAAGCCAAAACTTGCCATGAAAAAGTAGTCACCAACAAAAAAATAGCTTGTCCGCATCACCAAAAAATGCAAGCAGCATCCAATAATAGTGATGAAATGAATGAAAATGATTGTTGTGAAAATAAGACAACCATTATTCAAGCGGATGACGACCAAGTAAATTCCCATTATCCCGTTCCTACTACTCCGCAATTGCAACAATTTGTGATTGCCTACATTTTAGCTTTTCATGCTCAAATCACAACGGATAAACAATCTATTCAAGAAATATCCTATTTATCTCCGCTCCTTTCGAGGGACATCTATGTCTTATCAGAAGCCTTTCTTTTATAGTTTTTACAATGAAATAACATTTTGAATGACTTGTTGAATGCGTTTTACATCGCTATTCCTCTATTCTTTCACGCTGATTTTCATTGCTAAAAATGATAAATTCAATCGTTAAATTCTTCCTAGAGAATAAGCTCGTTGCTTATTTATTACTCCTATTGTTTGTGGGTTGGGGCTTGGTGTCCGCACCATTTGATTTTAATATCAAAAACCTACCTCGCAACCCAGTAGCCGTAGATGCGATTCCCGACATTGGCGAAAACCAGCAAATCGTTTTCACCAAATGGATGGGAAGGTCACCGCAAGATGTCGAAGACCAAATTACTTATCCGCTGACGACTGCCTTATTAGGTATTCCAGGCGTGAAAAGTGTGCGAAGCAATTCTATGTTTGGCTTTTCGAGTGTCTATCTTATTTTCAATGACGACGTTGAATTTTATTGGAGTAGAAGCCGCATTTTAGAAAAACTGAACTCTTTACCAGCAGGAACATTGCCCGATGGCGTTCAGCCGTCACTTGGACCAGAT
>CAZMEH010000524.1:0-10744 GCA_964564885.1 uncultured Saprospiraceae bacterium
TTTATCAATTGGATTTATATTCATGGTATAAATAATAAGAGGTCAAACGTTTTTGAAACATTTGACCTCTTATTATTTATACCATGAATATAAATCCAATTGATAAAATACAACTAGGAAAAAAATACAAGTCAAGTCCGCAAGCATCAACAGAATTGCATGCTGGCGGTATCTTTTTTTGCATACCTTACGAAGAGATACTTATATTTTATGAATTCGGTAAAGTTGAATTGACTCGTGAAGTAATTGAATATTTTAGACCGATGGATGGAGATGCTGAAATTGCGGAGTTTAATAATTTCAAAGCCGTAGGAACAGTTCAATTGTCAGATAGGAATTATATTGAATGTGAATTTGAGGAATTTACAATGATAGGTTTACCGCTTAAAAAGAATGAAGATATTTTAACTTTTCATTGTTATGGTAAAATAAATGTAGTAGAAGCAGGTAAGGCTTATAAATTATCAGTCTAAAAATAGCCTCTATTCTTAATAGGAAATCGGTATCGAAGTCTTTCGGTACCGATTTTTTATTTGCCATAGATAATCAATTTTAAATTTCTTATATTAAGTTGTATTCAATTTTGCTTTCTTAGATTTGTAGAACGGAAATTTTAAAGACGAATTTCGTTGCAAGCTATCCATTTTTTAATTTTCAACTAACCAATTATGTATAAAATCAAATTAGTACTACTTATAATGGTATTGGCACTATTCAATAGTTGCCAAACCACTCAAAAAGAAGAGCATTCTACAGATTTAAATCTGGTGCCTTATCCTACGAAAGTCTATGAACAGAAAGGCGAGTTTCAATTAGCCGCTACTACGACAATCGTTGCTAAAGAGGAATTGAGCAAATCAGTTGCCACGCTTTTGCAAGATTTATTGCAAACTTCAACAGGCTTTGAAATAGCTATTGTAGATAAAGGAAACAGCAATTCTATCAGCCTTGAGACAGTGAAAGGCATGGAAGATGAAGCTTACACACTTTCTGTCAAATCTGATAAAGTGGTGATTAAAGCGTCATCAGCATCAGGATTATTTTATGGTGTGCAGACATTTAGACAATTATTACCTGCCGAAATTGAAAGTAAAACGACCGTTCAACAAGACTGGAAAGTGGCTTGTGTGGAAATAGAAGACGAACCAAGATATAGCTATCGTGGAATGCATTTGGATGTAGCACGTCATTTCTTTCCCGTGGATTTTGTGAAGAAATACATTGATATGTTGGCTTTACACAAAATGAATCGCTTTCACTGGCACTTGACAGAGGATCAAGGCTGGCGTATTGAAATCAAAAAATATCCAAAACTACAAGAAATTGCGGCTTATCGTGATGAAACACTAATTGGACATTATAGCGATCAGCCACATAAATTTGATGGGCAACGCTATGGCGGTTATTACACACAAGAAGAAATAAAAGAAGTAGTCGCTTATGCTCAAGCACGTTTTATTACCATTATTCCAGAAATAGAAATGCCAGGTCATTCATTGGCAGTATTGGCTGCTTATCCAGAATTGGCATGTACGGATGGACCATTCAAAGTAGCAACAAAATGGGGCATTTTTGAAGAGGTATTTTGTCCAAAAGAAGAAACATTTGAGTTCTTAGAAAATGTGCTACTAGAAGTTTTTGAATTATTCCCAAGTGAATATATTCACATTGGTGGTGATGAATCTCCAAAAGCAGCTTGGAAAGCAAGTCAGTTTTGCCAAGATTTAATTGCTAAAGAAAACTTGAAAGATGAACATGGTTTGCAAAGTTATTTCATTACTAGAATGGAAAAGTTCATTAATTCAAAAGGAAGAAAAATCATTGGTTGGGATGAAATCCTAGAAGGTGGACTTGCTCCAAATGCGACGGTGATGTCTTGGAGAGGAACGGAAGGTGGAATTGCTGCGGCTCGTCAAGGTCACGATGTGATTATGACGCCAAATTCTCACTGTTACTTGGATCATTATCAATCAAGTTCTGCTGATGAACCATTGGCAATTGGTGGTTTTTTACCATTAGAAAAAGTCTATAGTTACGAACCGACACCTACGGATAGTTTGACAGAAGAGCAACAAAAACACATTCTTGGAGCACAAGGAAATGTTTGGACGGAATATATGAAAACATCTGCTCATGTGGAATATATGGCATTTCCAAGAGCATTAGCATTGGCTGAAGTCAATTGGTCGCCAAAGTCTGCACGCAATTATGAAAACTTTTTGAAGCGATTGAGTAATCATTTCAAACGATTGGATATAATGGACGTCAACTATGCGAAACATATTTTTGATGTTTCTGGAAAGTTAGGTCGAAATGATAAAGACGCATTAATTGTAGAATTGAAGACACTTAGTCCAAAAGGAGAAGTGCGTTATACTATAAATGGCGAAACACCAACGATGGAAGCGCCTATTTATGAAAATGCGGTTGAACTAGGTGAAGGAAACGAAGTACAGGCGGTTGTTTTTGAAGATGGCAAACCAATTAGTAATGTTTTAGCGATTCCTTTTAAAAAGCACAAAGCGGTTATTCGTACGATTAAAGTAGCTACTGCACCGCATCCGAGTTATTGTGAAGGCGGAAGTGACGCTTTAGTTAATGGCGTGTTGGGTAGCAACAACAAATTTGGCGATGGTCAATGGCTCGGCTGGGAAGGCGAAGATATAGAAGCAATTCTTGATTTAGGTGCATTCACTGAAATTAAAGAAATAACATTGCGTTTTTTCAATAGTCCAGGACAATGGATTTATTTACCAAAAGGAATTAGAATTGAGTTTTCAGAAGACAATGAGAATTTTGTTCCAATTACGGAATTTAGAGATATTACTGCAACGAAAGAAAAAGTCTTAGATGTAACGCTTGGTTTAGCAACGTCTGTTCAATACATCAAAGTAATTGTAGAAAATTTTGGAACAATTCCAGAAGGCGCACAAGGTGCAGGGTACGAAGCTTGGTTGTTTTTGGATGAAATCATCGTAGAGTAAGAGAGACCTACCGATGCCTATCGGTATCGCTGAGAGATGTTTTTTTGACTATTTACTATTTTTATAGTAATAGAAAAAAGAGAAGTCTAGATATTTAAAAATATCTAGACTTCTCTTTTTTAATTTAATCTGATAGCGCAACGATCCCACAATATTCCTATCGGGACAGCGCAGCGGTCTATTTCTAAGAAACTGTAAAGAAATTCAACGATTTTTCAATGATTGCAATACACTTATGGATTTGCTCTTCTGTAATAACCAAAGGTGGCGCAAAACGAATTTTGTTACCATGCGTTGGTTTAGCTAACAAACCATTTTCAGCAAATTTCATACAAATATCCCACGCAAGCGGTGAAGTTTCAGGCACATTGATGACAATAGCATTCAACAGACCTTTACCACGAACAAGCTTGATTAGATTGTTTCTACCCTTAATTTCATTCAATCCATCACGGAAAATCTGACCCAAACGTTCCGCATTTTCTGCTAGGTTTTCATCCAACACAACTTTCATTGCTTCCATCGCTACAGCGCAAGCCAAAGGATTTCCGCCGAAAGTAGAACCATGTTCGCCTGGTTTGATAGTCAACATGACTTCATCGTCAGCCAAAACAGCCGAAACTGGGAAAACACCGCCTGACAATGCCTTTCCTAAAATAACCATATCTGGACGAACAGCAGATTTGCATTCACAATTGCTTTTACAATCGCAACCTTGACAAGTCGCTAACATTTTTCCTGTACGTGCAATTCCCGTTTGGACTTCATCCGCAACGAAAAGTACATTGTGTTTTTTACAAGCAGCTTGAACCCTTGGAAGATAATCCGCATCAGGAACAACTACACCTGCTTCACCCTGAATTGGCTCAACGATGAAACCTGCAATGTTTTTATCTGTTGCCAATAAATCCTCAAATGCTTGTGCATTATTATACTCAACAATCTCAATTCCTGCCATATATGGACCAAATCCTTTTCTACTATCTGGATCAAGAGATGCAGAAATAACAGAAAGTGTACGACCGTGGAAATTACCTGTTGCAAAAACAATTTTTGCTTCGTTTGGTGCAATTCCTTTAACCTCGTAAGCCCATTTACGACACAATTTCATCGCTGTCTCTACGGCTTCTACACCAGAGTTCATCGGCAAAATCTTATCGTAACCGAAAAGCTTAGCCATAAACTCTTCGTATTCACCCAATAGATTATTGTGAAATGCTCTTGACGTTAGCGTTAGCTTTTGCGCTTGATCCGTCAATGCATTAATAATCCTAGGATGACAATGTCCTTGATTGACTGCTGAGTAGGCAGACAAAAAGTCAAAATAACGTTTGCCGTCAACATCCCAAACAAAAACGCCTTCGCCTTTTTCTAATACAACAGGCAATGGATGGTAATTGTGCGCACCGTATTTGTATTCTTGGTCAATCATTTTTTGACCTTTACTTAACCTTGTAGTTGCTTCTAACATATCAGTTGATTTACTATTTTAGATTGTAAATAATATTTTGATAACAGTCTTTACTGTCAAAATATCTTCTTTCAATTTGCTTCGTTATAATTTTATACGCCCAAAGTATCATTTTGACTTGATAATTAAAATTTAAAATAAATTAATAGTTTAATTGTTACTTTTCTACGTTAATATCATTTTTTTAAGTATTTACTTTAACTAAATTAAGTCAAATTCTATTTCGCAAGTCTAATCAATAAAAATTATATCTCGTATAATTCAATGAATCAAGGTAGTTTCTTTAAAAAAAAATCATTTTAAATAAATAAAAAATAGTCACTGTCAAAATTTATAATATTTTATTTAATACCCAAATAGCATTTTTTACCAACTTTAATCAATTAATGAATGTCACAAAACACGAAAAAAATATTTATTATGATGAAACAAAATGTGCTTCTTTAAATAGTAGGTCAATGATAAGAATAAGCAAACAAGAAAAATTATGAAAAATAAATTTACATTAATAACTTTATTCTGTCTTGTTTTTATATTCTCCTCAAGTGTATTCGCAGGTCAATCTAATAAAACCTATGAAGGTTATATCATTAATAATGATGGCAAGAAATTAGAAGGCCAAATCCAAATGTTAAGTCCATCTCTTAACGAAATCAAAGTAAAATTCATCGACTCAAATAACGCAAAGACAACCTATAAGGCTAAACAAGTAAAAGAATACGCTTTTAAAGTAGGGAAATGGAATAAAGCGACTGGAAGCCATATTGAAGAATGGGTTTTCTATACTCGTAAAAATGTTGAACGTTCTCCAGTTGCATTTGGTCCAACAAATGTTTTAATAGAGCGTCAAGTTAGCGGTACTATTAATATGTACAATCATTTTGTAGAGCAAAATGTGACAACAGGTAAGCCGTTTATTCATATAATATATGTTGAGAAGCAAAACAAAGAATTAGTTAGTGTTACCAAAGAAAATTATAAAGAAATTTTAAGAGAATTGACGACTGATTATCCTACTATTCATAACCAAATTGGTACAAAGGGTAATGCGTTTAAAGATATACCTGAAATTTTAACAGCTTATAATAATGCTTTGTCTTCAAAAGGAATTGCATTAAGCATTAAGTAAAAAACAAAACAAAACAAGAAATAGAATTTGTTTTTATTTTTAATAGAAAAATTATTCACCTCCTCATAAAACTAAATACTTAATTTATTTTGTTTGTTTATATCGGTTAAAATGTTACTTTAAGCTAGCTCTAATAGAGCTAGCTTTTTTTATGCACCTACCTAACCTTTCGTAGAAATTATAATGTCCTGGATGTAATAATACTACAAACTATCTAACAACGTTTAGTGCTTCCATAATGTTTTTTTTAAAAAAGCCTATAATAGACTCAAAATAAAATACAAATACCTTTTAACCACCTCCTTGACATTCAACCAGAAGTTGCTTTAGCCTTATCAAAAAACAAAGCGATTGTTGCTTTAGAATCCACTATCATTTCACACGGAATGCCTTATCCTAAAAATGTTGAGCCGGCTAGAGCTGTGAAACAGACGGTACGAGACAATGGCGCAATTCCTACTACAATTGCGATACTCAATGGAGGATTGAAAGTTGGTCTCCATAAAGAAGGTTTTGAACTTTTAGGAAAAACAGGCTACGATGTTGTAAAGTGTAGTCGAAGAGATTTACCTTTCATCGTAACACAAGGCAAACATGGCGCAACTATGATTATTGCTAAAATGGCTGGGATTAAAGTTTTTGCTACGGGCGGAATTGGCGGAGTGCATCGAGGCGCAACCGAAACAATGGATATTTCAGCAGATTTACAGGAATTAGCTCAGACGAATGTCGCAGTCGTTAGTGCCGGAGCAAAAGCAATTTTGGATTTAGGTCTAATGCTTGAATATTTGGAAACGCACGGCGTTCCTATGATTGGTTATCAAACAGCTATTTTTCCTGCCTTTTATACTCGTCAAAGTGATTTTAACGTAGATTATAATATTGAAACACCTGCTGAGATTGCTCAAATATTATACAACAAATGGCTGATGCAATTGAATGGCGGTGTTCTAATTGCCAATCCTATTCCAAAGCAATTTGAAATAAACAGTCAAATTATTCAAAAAGCGGTTCAGCAATCTATTGTAGAAGCAGCACAACAAAATATCACTGGAAAGAAAATAACACCTTTTCTATTGTCTCGTATTGAGCAAATCACAAAAGGCGCAAGTTTAAAAGTAATATTCAATTAAGTAATCACTCAAAATAAATGATAGGTTAAAAAGAACATTTAGAAAATTTGATAGAAAGTACCTTACCAATATTTGCACAAATTCTGTCAACAGCATAAAAAAGATTATCAGCATCCAAATAATCCTAAAGCTTCTTTACGAATTTCATAAAGTTCTTTACCTGGTTTACCTTTAAGTCTTAAACGGATGCGTCGGTAGGTGCCACCAATAGTTTTAAAAACCGAGTCAAAGTAGACATACTAAACTCTTTGTCTAATTCATTTTCTAGTTCTGATTTAGCTAATTTTAAACGCTGACGCTCTCTTTTTACAATTGATTTTACTTTTTCTGCATCTCGTTCCTTATTCAATATTCTGTGACGTCCTTGACCTTTTTTTGTCTCTAAGCCTTCAATTCCTTCCGCTTCAAAACGTTTAATCCAATTGTTTACTGCTTGATAACTAATACCAAATATGTCCGCTATTTCTTGGGAACTATGTCCTTTACTTTTTAATAAGATAATATGGCAACGACGACTATAATTAGCCTTTTTAGAATATTTATATCCTTCTTCTATTCTTAATTTATCGTCCTCGCTTAATTTTACCACTTTTATTTTACGGCTCATCTTTTATAATTTGACGTAAAGTTAGTATGTATTTATTTCTGAGTGATTTCGTAAGCTTAAAAATTCAGTGATAAAAGTAAAAAAAGTATCATAGTTTTTAGATAAACAAATATTGGTTGCGGTTTTCAACCACTTGCATTCGTTATCTCGATTACAACCCGACACCAATATCCGTTTACAACGACACGTCTAATGTCGTCAACTTAGCGTTAATTCGTTGTTGAAATTTCGGACTTTAGATAAGAAGCATTCTTGAAGTACCTCTTATCTTTGAATTATAATCTTTTTTTAAGTGCAAAATACTCATTTGGTGACTTTAAGCCATCAAATGAGCAATGCTTACACGCTAAGTTGACGACATTAAACGACACGTCGTAACGAGCAGAAGAAGATTTTAAAACTCAATCGTAGGATTACATGGAGATAATAAATTATCCTTCTCCACACTCACTTGTCCTCTTGCTAACTTATAGATTTGAAACTCGTTGTTCTTGTATTCATTATCATGAAAACGCATATATACTGAACCATAACTTCCATTAGCTATTTTTCCTATCTCTTTTAATAAATTATAGACATCTTTATCATAGCTTATATTATGATTATGGTTCAGCCCAATAAATAAAACATAACTTCCATTCATACTTCTTACTTCAAAGTATTGATTGAATTGCTTGAATGGTTTGACTAACTCGTTAATTTTAACAATAACATTTTCTAAACTGTTTGTTTCTTCTTCATGTTCAAGTAATGAAATGGATATCCAGCCTTGCGCTTCTATCATGTATTTATGTATTATTTAATTTCATGCTTCTTGGTTTAAACAAATAAAAAAATCCCTCAGCCGCAGGCGTTCTCTCAGTAAGCGAAGCGCACGGTCTGACCTCTCTCAGCGAAGCGGTCTTTCTACAACAGAGCTTCCCAAAGCACTTCAACAGGATGCAAAGCCTTTCGACCAGTACCATCAGCGATTTGATGACGGCAACTTGTGCCAGGCGCAGCGATGATAGTATCCTCTTTTGCAGCACGAACTGCAGGGAAAAGCGTTTGTTCACCAATCGCCATACTAATCTCGTAATGCTCTTTCTCGTAACCGAATGAACCAGCCATGCCGCAGCAACCAGACTGAATAATCTCAACCGTGTAATTTTCTGGCAAAGAAACAATCCATGCCGACGGGTCAACCGAAGACAACGATTTTTGATGACAATGTCCGTGTAGCTTGATGTTTTTAGCTTCTTTGGTGAAAGAATCAGCTGTAATATTTCCTCGCTCGATTTCTCTAGCTAGAAACTCATCAATCAATAAAGCATTTTTGCCTAAAGCTTTTGCCGCTTCGATATCTTTCTCTTCGACAAGCTTTGGATATTCATCACGGAAACCTAAAATCGCTGACGGTTCAATACCAATTAAAGGTACTTCCTCTTCAATAATATCTTTAAAAATAGCTACGTTTCTACGAGCCATCTTTTGAGCTTCTAATAATAAACCCTTTGAAAAATGTGCTCTTCCGCTTTCCGCATGGTCAATCATTTCGACTTGATAACCTAAGCGAGTCAGCAATTCAATCGCTTTAATTCCAATATCTGTATCGTTGAAATTTGTAAATTCATCACAGAAAAAATAAACCAAACCTTTGAAATTGCCCATGGTTTGAACGCTATTTTTAGCAAACCATTTGCGAAGCGTCGTTTTGTGCAAAGCAGGTAAAGAACGTTGTGGCGCAACTCTTAGAATAGACTTTATAATACTACTCGTGAATTTATTCTTCAAACTAAAGTTCGTCAAACTCGGCACAAGTGAACCGATTCCGTTAAGTTTTCCAATATTTGCAAATGCTCTAGCACGCAAAGGAACGCCATTTGATTTATAATATTGATGTAGAAATTCAGCTTTTAGCGTTGACATATCCACATTTGACGGACATTCAGACGTGCAGCCTTTGCAAGACAAACAAAGGTCTAAAACTTCATAAATCTCTTTATGATTAAATGGATTTGGGTCTTTGGCATTCTGCGTTAGCATCTCACGCAAAATATTAGCTCTTGCCCTTGTTGTATCTTTTTCGTTGCGAGTTGCTCGATAACTCGGACACATCGTTCCGCCTGACAATGACAATTTTCGGCAATCACCAGAACCGTTACACTTCTCAGCCGCACGTAAAATTCCGTCTGTTTCATCGAAATTGAAAACCGTGTCAAACTGTGGCGTAACCATATCTTCCTCGTAGCGCAACTGCGTATTCATCGGCGGCGCATCGACGATTTTCCCAGGATTAAAAATATTATATTCATCCCAAGTATATTTCAATCGTCGGCAAAGTTCGTAGTTTTTCTCACCAATCATAATGGGAATAAACTGTGCTCGAACACGTCCGTCGCCATGTTCGCCACTCATCGAACCATCGTATTTTTTAACCAACTTGGCAACCGCTTCACCAATATCGTGAAACATCTGGCGGTCGGCTTTTTTCTTTAAATCAAGCAGCGGGCGCAAATGCAACTCGCCAGCGCCAGCATGTGCATAATAAACAGAGCGTTGACCAAAATCCTCCATGATTTGGGTAAACTCGGCAACATAAGCAGGCAAATCTTCGACATCGACAGCCGTATCTTCTATGACTGCAACTGCTTTTGCATCGCCTGGAATATTGGCAAGCAAGCCCAAACCTGCACTTCTCAAGCCCCAAACTCGTTTGATTTTATCATTACCAAGAACCGTTGGAAAAGCATAACCCATTTTCCTAGATTGCAAATCAGCAATCAAAGCGTCTGCCATTGCTTGCGCTTCTTCAATAGTTTCTGCGCCAAATTCACAAATCAAAATACCTTCTGGATCGCCATTTACAAAAAATCGATCTTTACTATATTCTATGTTCTGTTTGGTGCAATCCATGATGATTTTATCCATCAATTCGCACGCCCTCGGTGCGTGCTTCATGGAAATAATCACCGCTTCAAGGCTTTCTGTAAGCGTGGTGAAATGCGCACAAACTAATATCTTCTCTTTTGGTGGCAATGGGTCAAGGTGCAATTTGATTGCAGTTGTAAATGCTAATGTTCCTTCTGAACCAGCGAGCAATTCACAAAAATTAAAATCTTTCTTGCCTGCCGTAAATGGAGCAGTTTCTAATAATAAATCAATCGCATAACCTGTATTTCTACGATGAATAGAAGGCTTTGGAAATTGTACTCGGATTTCTTTTTGCTGTTCAGGTTGGCTGAGTTCTTCGTGAATTTGACGGTAAATTTGACCTTCTAGCGTGTCGAGTTTCGTCTTTGTGATAAACTCTGCTTCGTTCAAAGTTTTAAAAGTCACCTCTGAACCGTCGCTTAGAATAGCATCAATTTCTAAAACGTGATGCCTTGTATTTCCATAAACAATAGAATACGTTCCACAAGAATTATTTCCAACCATTCC
>CAZMEH010000525.1:0-1614 GCA_964564885.1 uncultured Saprospiraceae bacterium
AAACAGAAAACTTAGGCGGCCAAGTCGTCACCATTTTCCAATTATATTTTTTATTGGAAATGATATTTGGAGCACCTATTTCAGTAGAAGTATAACCTGATTTGTCTTCTGGTACACAACTGCTTAAAACGGTTGCTGCGCCTACTGTGCCTAATCCTATTTTTAAGAAATCTTTGCGTTTCATATTTCTGAACCTTGTTTGATTAGTGATAATTTACAAAAATTATAATATTGAAACTGTTTAAAAGTATTATAGCGAATGACGATACAAATCCTGTTAATCTTGTCTATTATTCTATTAATTTCTCCAAACGAATACCTCTTGAGCCTTTAATGAGAAAATGAGTATTGACAAAACTTTGCTCATCAAACCATTTTTTTAGCTCATTTACATTTGAAAAACATAAATTATCACAACAATTAATAACTTTAGAATACTCTTTTCCAACTAGAATCACTTTATTAAACTCCAAACTATTAGCTAAAACAACCATTTCTTGATGTTCGCTATGGCTATGACTGCCAAGTTCTAGCATATCACCTAGAATAGCAATTTTCTTATTAGCAGTTACATTTGAAAAATGCTTAATAGCGTGTTGCGTGCTAGTTGGATTAGCATTATAAGCATCTAAAATAAAGGTATTATTTTCTTTTTGAACGATTTGAGAGCGATTATTTTTAGGAACATACTGCTCTATTCCAACTTGAATTTGCTTATTTGATAAATAGAAAAACTTACCAATAGCAATAGCTGCTAAGATATTTACCGCATTATATTCTCCAATCAAATTAGAATTAATAGTGATAGTTTCTCTGTCATCGGATAATTCTATTTTTACAAATGGCTCAATTTCAACTAATTTAGTTTGATAGTTTTTACCTGTTCGTTTGTTGTAGCTAATGATTTGCTGGACGTTTTTCTTATTGGCTAATTCTTGAAGGTGTGCTAAGTCGGTGTTGATAAAAGCAATACCATTTTTATTTCCTATATATTCATACAGTTCAGACTTTCCTTTTTTTACACCTTCTAAACCACCAAAACCTTCTAAATGTGCTTTTCCGATATTGACAATAATGCCGTGAGTAGGTTCTGTGATATGGCAAAGTAAGTTGATTTCAGCTTGATGATTTGCGCCCATTTCAATAACGGCTATTTCCGTATTAATTGGAATAGTAAGCAAAGTCAGCGGTACGCCTATATGATTATTGAAATTACCTTTTGTGAAGTGTGTTTTGTAGCCAGTTGCTAAAACTGAACTAATTAATTCTTTGGTAGTTGTCTTGCCATTTGAGCCAGTGATAGCTAAGAAAGGAATATTTAATTGTCTACGATGATATAATGCAAGGGTTTGCAAAGTCAATAGTACATCGTCAACTAAAATATATTGTTCACCGTTTTGATACTCTTCTTCATCAATAATAGCATAACTTGCACCTTTTTTTAGTGCATTTTTCGCATATTTATTACCATTAAAATTTCCACCTTTTAGGGCAAAGAAAATACTATTTTGTGGAACATTTCTACTGTCTGTTGTAATTTCAGGATGTTCTTTATAAACTTCGTATAACTTGTTGATTATCATAACATTTTTTAATGTACAAAGTGTAATGTAC
>CAZMEH010000526.1:0-8736 GCA_964564885.1 uncultured Saprospiraceae bacterium
AAAAAAAGCTTTAAAATGCCCTGAAAGGGCAAAAGCAATAGCATGGGGCAACGCCCTATGTAAAATTGAAATTATTTTCTAGCCCTGAAAGGGCGTAAGCCAAGATACACTATTTATGCTTACGCCCTTTCAGGGCTGAAATAACGTTTTTTGCTTCGTAGGGCGATGCCCTACGCTATTGCTTTTGCCCTTTCAGGGCGAATAAACAATGTTGTTTATAATCTCCTTGACGCTAATCCGAGCACTCGGGACGGTCTGACTTCTGTCCTCTTACTTAATATTCAATTTATAGTTCCTTGCTAACTCATCAAAAAACAAAAGTCTAGTACACTATTTACAGTGTACTAGACTTTGAAACGAGTTTTATATATGAAGTAAACGCTTTGAAAGATGAATGGTTATTCAACTTATTTACTAATGCTGAATGACAATCTGTCTTGAAAGCTGACCGACAACTTTAGAATTGTCATATTCTGAAATATTGATAATATAATTTCCAGCAGCTAATTGACGAACATCAAACTGAGTAGCTAATTTTTCATTAGAATTAGGAAATATTTCTTCTAAAATAACTTGACCAAGTACATTGACAATCTGAATTTTTAAATCCTTTTGACCATCAAATTGAAAGTCTATATTTAAATGTTGATTGGCAGGAACAGGCATAATTTGTAAATTCTGTTCGCTAAACTGTTCTAGTGTATTGACACTACCTCTGACATTTACTTGCTTAATTATAGTATCTGAACAATTATTACCCGATGAAGCAATCAACGTAATATCAGTTAAACCAGAATTAGTGAAAACAACCGTTGGATTTTGACTCGTACTTAATGTTCCATTTCCGAAGTCCCAAAACCATGAAGTTGCGTCTATACTATTATCTGTAAAAGTAATTGGCGAATTAACATAAACAATTGAAGGAGAAATGAAACTTGCGACTATATTACTGCTTGCTTGTATAGTTTGTGTATCAGTAGATTGCGAACTTCCATTTGTTGCAGTAAGTGTTACAATATAGCTACCTGAATTTGTATAGGTATGCGTCGGAGACATTTGAGTTGATGTGTTTCCGTCTCCAAAATCCCATTGATAAGAATTGGCATTTGATGAATTATTCAAAAAAGTAACGTTTAGATCACAAGATTGAATACTTGCTACAAAGTTAGCCAATGGCTGTCCTACAAGCGTACTTACTTCTTGACTGGTCAATGTTCTATTATAAATTCTAACTTCGTCAATCACACCTTCATAGTTTGTTCCATGTGAACAATTATTTGAATGAAAACCGCCAATTGTCCAATCAATAATGTTAGAATAGGTAAAATTATTAGCCGGATAATTAGTAACTGCTTTGGTTGATATTAGCTGACTACCTATGTATACTTTTGCTGTTCCCGTTTCAAAGGTATAAGTTATTAAGTGCCAATTTCCATCTCTAATATAGCTATCATGAACTTCTATCATCGGTAATAATTGCATAAATCTGCCAACTAAATGGTTTCGTCCATTTGTATAACTTAATCCAATTGCAAGATAATCATCTGAAAGAGAAGAACATGCTGTTCCATACCCGAGCATTCCGCCATTCTGAGCAGTCGTTGTTTTCACCCAAAAAGATGCGCTAAAATGAGTTTTAGATGGTATGACATTATTATTAAAATTAGTCATTCTGATAATGTCATCAACGCCATCAAAATAATAAGCACTGTTAGCATTACCAAAACGATCTGCCGTTAAAATTGCACCATTAACAACGCCATGATTGTTATTTCCAGAAGCATCGTTGGCATTTCCAGTAAAGGGATAATGAGCTAACAAACTATCTTGAAGTGTTTGAGCATAAGAGAATTGTAAAATAAATAATAATAAAAAGGTAGAAATGAATTTCATGGTAATATGTTTATTGGTTATAAAGGATACTTTAAAAAGTGAAATTAAAGTTACAAAAAAGTAAAGAGATTTAATTTATAATGCACTATTTTCCATTTAGAAAATAGTGCATTCAATTCTTCGATTTATCTAAATCACTTTCCACGTTTTCGCCCAATGATACAAATTATAAACTCGCCAGAAATAATAGAAATCACCTTGGTTTTTAGTTTGATAATTTTTGTAAGCTGTTTCTAGGTTTGGTATTTGAAATAGTTTTCCAGAAGAGATTTGCTCCATCGTTTTATCAAAATCATCTTTCAGAATATCACGTTGCCAAAGTGCTTGTGGCGTCGTGAAACCCATTTTGTCTTTGCGATTATTAACGCTCGCTGGAATGAGGGGCGCAGCGTAATCTCGAATTATTTTTTTATTAATGGACTTATCCATTTTGAATTTCGTGTCAAGTGTCAATCCAAATTCGACCAAACGATAATCCATAAATGGCGCACGAGCTTCAATGCCGTAAGTCATCGAATTTCTGTCATCGTATTTAAAATATTCACGCAATGGCGAAACCATGACTTGACTGTAACCATCTTTATTGAATAGGTTTGGCGTCGTAAAAGCTTTGGCAACCAGTTTAGCAAACGCCAACCTATAGATACGATCGTAAGTTGGCTTACGATATTTTTTCAGAAATTGTGCTTCTTTCCAGAACTTTCCGAGTTTAAATTTTGATAAATATTCAGCGAGTAAAATGCGATATTGCTCATTGTAACCGCCAAATAACTCATCTGCGCCTTGTCCGTTGATAACGACCGTTACGTCTGAAGTTTCTCGAATATGTCGATAAATCAAGTGTTGCGTATAAACCGCCAAAGAGCGAAATGGATCTTCAATGTGCAAATTCAATTTTGGCAAATCTTCTAAAATTCGCTTTGGATTGGTTTTAATATAAGCCGCATTCAGTCCAGTTTGTTTGACTGTATCTATAATATAATTCGTTTCGGTGTATTCCGCTTCTTCATGAATCCCAGAAAATGATTTGAAATTATCGTTATCAATAAAACCTAGTTTTTGAAGCGTACAAACCAAGGTCGTTGAGTCCAAACCGCCACTCAATAAAGTACCAACTTCTACATCACTTTGCATTCTAAGGCGAACAGAGTCTTCAAACAAATGGGTAAATTCTTCAAATGCGTCCTCTTCTGTTCTGTATGTTAAACTAGGTTGAAAGTTCCAATATCGTTCGATTTTTAAATCATTACCACGCAAAGTCATCGTATGCGCTGGCTCTAATTCATGAATATCTTTCCAAAAAGTATTTGCTGAATGACTTGATTTATTTTCGTGTAAATACGTTTGAATGGTATTTTGATTCACTTCCCAGCCAATACGAGCAACCGTGAGAATGTACTTCATTTCGCTAGCAAAGTACAAAACACCTTTATCAAAATGATAAAATAATGGTTTTATACCGAATCTATCTCTTGAAATCGTCAACGCTTTAGACGTATTATCATAAATCGCAATTGCCCAAAAACCATTGAAACGATTGAAAGCATCATTGCGCCAGTGATGAAAAGCTTTGAGAACCACTTCCGTATCAGATGCCGTTCGGAAAGTATATCCAAATCCTTCTAACTCCTTTCGTAAGTCTTTGTAATTGAATAATTCGCCATTGAAAACCATTGATAGTTCTTCAAAATGAAACGGTTGATGTCCATCTTTTGAAAGGTCAATAATTGCCAATCGCCTTTGTCCGAGTATCAGTTTTGTTTTTTCAACAGATTGAATGTGCGGTTGGCTTTGAAAGAAATCAATCGTATCATTTCCTTTTGCAAATACTATTTTTTCATCTTTATTAAGATAAGAAAAACCTTCATCGTCTGGTCCTCGATGGCGCAAAAGCATATGCGCAGGATAATACTGAGAAGTATTAATAGGTTTGTTTGGCGAATAAAGACCTGTGATACCACACATATTTTTTTTTTAACGGTTGACGGCGAGTGTTTTATTAATTCGCTTACAAATCACGTCAAGTTTTTATTCATTTAAAAATTATTTATACTAAATCTATAAAATTGAATGACATTTGACCTTCATTTAATATGAACGGGTGCATCTCCGTTTGTCAAAAAGTAAACTAATTTTTGACAAGTACGACATTTTGAGATGAAAGCAACCTTTAAAAAAAGCCACTGTCATTTAAAATAGATTTGATTAGTTATTAAGAAGCAAGAAAAGAGATTATTGGTAAATAAAAATACAATTCATCCGTCATATCCTTACAAAAGTAACTTTAAAAAATCTCGCTTCTCTCTTCTCAATAATGATTTAATTAACGAATGCTATAAAAATTAACAGTCTATGAAAAATGTAAAGATTTTCTCAACACTACTTTTCTTGTTATTTATTTCTTCAATGACTTTCGCACAAGTTAAGGGAAGTGGAAAAGTTAAAAAAGATGATTCTCGTAAAGTTGGAGATTTTACAAAAATCCATATTGCAACAGGAATTGACGGTTTTGTAAAAATAGGAAATGAAAATAAAATTGTTTTAGAAGCGGATGACAATGTTTTGAAACACATTAAAACAGAAGTTAAAGATGGCGAGCTAAAAGTATGGTTATATAGAACTGTTAAAAAGACAACAAAGCTAAAAGCTTATATCACTGTCAAAAAGATTGAAGGGTTGAAGGCTTCAAGTGGCGCAGATTTAGAAGTGGAAGGCTTGATTAAAGGCGATAAACTAACGGCAAAAGTATCAAGCGGGGCAGATATGGAGTTTTCGGCTGATGTCAATGAGTTTTTTGGAAATGCATCAAGTGGCGCAGATATGGACATCGCAAAACTAATCGCTAAAAAAGCAAATATTAAAACGTCAAGCGGTGCTGACATTACGATCGAGGATGGCTCTGTGGACGATTTAGAGGTTAATTCTTCTTCTTCGGGCGATATCCAAGCTTATGATTTTACTGCTCAACATTGTAATGCTAGGGTTTCTTCTGGCTCAGGTATTAATATTCATGTGGTTCAATCTTTGAATGCAACTGCGTCAAGCGGCGGTGAAGTAAGCTATAAAGGTGATCCTCAAGTAGAGAAAAAGAAGTCTTCTGGCGGAAGCGTTTCTAGAAGATAAACCTTCTTTTTAATGTACAATCCCGAGGTTTAGGGACAAATTGTGGAATTAGTAAATAAAACGGGTCGGACGCCTTAAAGGCGTCCGACCCGTTTTATATGTAAAATGTTATTTCATGGAGACAATTTTCTTCGTACTTAGTAGCTCCTTTTTATCATTTCTAATATTCAAAATCAAAACACCTTTGGTAAAATCCATTGTATTTAAAACAATAGAAGATTGATTTTCAAAAGTATATTGACGAATTTCCTTACCATAAATATCGGTTATGCTAACATAAATAGAAGCATTTTCTAAAGGCGCTGACAATTCAATATTCAATTGATTCCTAAAAGGATTTGGAAAAACACGAACTGCATTTTGTTCAATAAAATTGCCTGTACTAATTACACCTTGATAAGGATCTGTATTATTTGCAAATTCCTGTGCATTATTTTCACCATCATTATCTGGATCGTCCGTTCCATCATAATGATAAGTCAGCAATTCTCTAAATTCCCAATCATCGTCTAATCCGTCATTGTCTACATCTGGCGCAGTTCCCGTATTATTTGCATGCGCTTCATTTAACGTTGGCATGTCAGCATTCACCGATTTCAAATAATCCCTCAATTGAAGACATAAATCCGTTGCAATTGATGGTTCTGATGCAAATAGATTATTGGTTTCACTAATATTTGCATCCAAATCATACAACTCAAAACTACCCGATTCATAATTTATATGCAGCTTATAATTATCTTGAACAATGGCAGAAGATGGTGTTTTTATACCATTCATATCATAATGCGGAGAATGAAAAATCATCGGTTTATTACGAACGAGACTCGTTGAACTATTATTTACAATAGAAACGATACTTTCGCCCTCTATTTCTGTTGGCACATCGTTGGTACTTCCAGTAATCCATTCGACAATCGTAGGATACAAATCATAGCCAACAATTGGAACATCACTATACGTATTTGCAGGAATATTAGGTCCAGAAATTAGAAACGGAACACGAATTCCGCCTTCGTACAAAAAGGTTTTTCCTCTTTTTAAAGGTGTATTATTAGATAGTCCATTTGATGCGCCATTATCAGAAAGGTAAATTACATAAGTATTATTGGCAATTCCTAAAGCGTCTAATTTATCCAAAACCAAACCAAGACCTTCATCCAAATCTTCCGTCATTGCACCATAAGTCGGATCGTTATGAATCGCTCCTGGCGGTCTCAATGTAGCATCTGAATAAGTATTAAAAGTTGATTGAGTTGATTCGATTACAGTATGCACCGCATAGTGTGAAAGTTGTAAATAGAAAGGACGATTGTTGTTCACCGCATCGTCAATGAAGTTTACCGCAGAATCTGACAATGTGAAAATTTTCTTTGGGTCAGTTTGAATAGGTTGACCATTTGTAGCATTTCCAATATCGTTACCATTTGCACCATCGTGTCTATCAAAACCGTGATTACTTGGCGGAACGGTTCCTAAGTGCCATTTTCCAAAATGCGCTGTCCAGTAAGTTGGCGCAACCTGATGGATAATTTCTGGCAAAGTTGTTTTGCTTATGTCAATAGTTGAAGTAATCATCGGAGAATTTAAAACCTCTCCATTTGAAAGACCATTTCCAGTCGTTGTAAACAGCGTGCTAGCTGGTGTTTGACCAGTCAAAATACTATTTCGAGTCGGCGCACACTTCGCCGCAGGCGCATAACCTTGTGAAAAAGTCATTCCATTTGCGGCAATTCGTTCTACATTTGGCGTGATGTAATAATCACTTTTAGAAGTGCTCAAATTACTTTTCATCTGCTGAGAAGTACCTGTCCAGCCTTGATCGTCTGATAAGATGACAATGATATTTGGACTTTGTGCAAAAAGGGAAGTTGTACTAATTAGAAAGGTTAGTATTATAAATAGGCGTTGTTGCATAAGTTAGGTTCTATTATTTTGAATAATATTTCTTAGACCTATTTTTGTTCAAAAGGTTTAAATCTGTGCTTTTTTAGAAGATTGTTTTATGGATAATCGGTTGGAGGATGTAAGCCGACAAGGTGTAAAATGGTTCTCATGTTGATAAGTCCTGTTCGATTTAGTCGTAATAAATGAATAGTTGCTCTTCCGATTTTTGTTTTACTTTCAATCAAGGTCGTATATTCATTCCATGTAAAATGCTTATGCCATTTATCTAATCTAGGATGATATAACCTAGTTCTCTCTTTTGTAAAAGGGTCAAAATGAACAACTTTATTATGTTTATAAGCATTGCATCCGCCACAAGAATAAGCTAAATTCTCTTGAGAAGTTTTTCCGCCAAGACTTTCTGCTTCAATATGGTCAATACAAAACGGAGCAGGTGAATGATTTTCTGGCGTTAGGCAATATTCACAATATCCTTTTGCTCTTTTTTGAACTAATGTTCTTGTTTTCTTTGGAATATTAGCTTTAGACATTATGATTGTGGGATTAATGAAAATTCATCTGTAATAGCTTGGAAAGAAACTTGGCGAAGTTGAGATAACTCATACATATACTTCATTCTTTCACCTCTTAATGCTTCGTCTTCTTGAACTAAGACTAAAAAATGTTGACGTTCCGTTTCTGTAATTGTCTTATTTTCTAATTTTTGAATTAGTGTTTTATATTCAATTAGCTCCTCTGGACTTAATACAGATGTATTGATTAACTGATTTAATTCAGCAATCCGATATTTTTTAGGTTTTGATTTTTTTCTAGTAATTAAAGCATCAATTTCCTTCATAAATATTTCTAAATCTCCAACATCTAATATTGAAAAATTAGAAGCAAGAGTATGCATATCAATTCCTTCTGGTATAATTACTTTTGACATAGTTCTATGATTTGTAGTAAATTTAAGCAACTATTCATTAAAACGCAAGTTTTGACTTTTTCGTTTCTGGAAAGATGGATTTTATACACCTATATAATAATTAGTACCAACAGGCATCTTGCCCATTAGTACTTTCAGCGATGCCATCTTGCTCTAAAACCACGACTATCAAAATGCACCATTTGTCTATCCATGAATGAGTGCTCATTTTTATAAGTCCCAATTCCGCCTTTACTTCTGATGATTTTTTATTCAAAATATTATAAATAATATCAACGTCTTTGCTATCTGAACTCCCGTCACTATTGACATCAAGTACCACAATATCAATTGCTCTTCCAACTAAATGTTGGCTTTTGGAAGCTGCACCGCCATATTTAACCAATATATCATTGAACCATTTAGGACGGACGGTGCTCGTTACAATCCAGTTTGCAGCATATCCTTGCGCTTTCACTTCTGTTTGTAATGCTTTATAATATTCAATCGTTTTCAAATGAACGCCACCGAGCGATTGCAAATAAATCGCATATCCAATAAATAAGAGTAGAGGAATACTCAATGTAATGAGGATTTTCTTTAATATTTTTTTGATAGTTATAACTATCAAAATGTAAAATATTAGACCTTATAAATTTTGTAAATCTATCGTACCCATACAGATGGACAATTGTTATTTTTTTGCTACAACCCTGAAAGGGTTGAATATGAATAGCCACGGGTGTGAACCCGTGGTCAAAAGTAAGAATTAACGAACTCTGAAAGAGTTCTACACTAAATCGACAAACTATAGTTGTAGAACTCTTTCAGAGTTCGAAAAAATATTTTCTATATACCACTCACACCCGCCGTGGCTGCTCATATTCAACCCTTTCAGGGTTGTA
>CAZMEH010000527.1:0-4633 GCA_964564885.1 uncultured Saprospiraceae bacterium
AATCACTAGCTAACCAATCACTATTTTATTTCTATATCAAACGGCATTCTTGCTTGTACACCTTGCAGTTTTTTCAAATCTGACATATATTCATAATAAGGATACAAATCACCTAATTCCTTTTTGATAGCTGCACGATGGCTCACTGATTTTTTTCCTGTAAACTGTTCCAATAACTGTTGTACAGGTTCTTTCGTCTCTGGATACTCAGACAAACGATAATTGTCTAAACCAGCCATTCCTTTCGCAATTGCGATTGCATCGTCTAATCCTCCAATTTTATCAACTAAACCTAATTCTTTAGCCCTTGAACCAGTCCAAATTCTACCTTGAGCCACTTCGTTCACATCCTCTTTAGTCATCTTACGACCAACCGCAACTCTTTTCAGAAACGTGTCATAAAACTCTTCAGTACTCGTTTGTATGATTTGCTTCTCTTGTGGAGAAAGCTCAACAAATGGACTAACTCCTAAAGAAAAATTACCTGTTTTAACCGTATCGAAGTTAATACCCATTTTTTCATTCATCAACTTCTGTGCATTCGGAAACATACTAAATACACCGATTGAACCCGTCAATGTGTTCGCTTCTGCTAAAATACTATCCGCCATACATGCAATATAATAACCGCCAGAAGCCGCATAATCGCCCATTGAAACCACAATCGGAATATCTGCTTCTTTAGCTAAAGTAAATTCTCGCCAGATTTTTTCGGAAGCCAATGCGCTACCTCCACCAGAATTTACTCTTAATACAATTGCTTTTACATTTTTATCTCTGCGAATTTTACGTATTAATTTTGAATAAACATCACCGTCAATCGTTCCTGCTTGATCAGAACCATCAAGGATAGTTCCTTCGGCATAAATAACCGCAATCTTATTTTTACCTCCTTTTTTGTAGCCATTTTTTGGACGAGTACGCTGCGTATAATCCGCTAATCCAATACTAGAAATATCTTCTTTCTCATCTAAACCAAGTCTTTCTTTTAAGTCATTAATAACTTGATCTTTATATATAGTTTGATCAACTAGTTTATATTTTAAAGCATCTTCCGCATTTCTAACTAGCATATTATTAGAAATATTATTCAATTCTGCTACTGAAATACCTCTACTTTCAGACAAATCTCTGATATAGTTCTGATAAATTTCATTGATGAATTCACGAATTTGAGTACGATTTTCGTCACTCATGTTTGCTAAACGGTAAGGTTCCGTAGCACTTTTGAATTTACCAGCATAGAAAACTTCATACTTTACACCAACCTTATCCAACATGTTTTTGAAAAACGGTACTTGTGCGATTAAACCATTAAATTCAACGCCTCCGATTGGGTTTAAAAATATTTCATCTGCAACAGAAGAAAGATAATAACCTGTTTCAGAATAATAATCACCAAAAGCAACGATAAACTTACCACTTTCTTTAAAACTGATTAAAGCTTTTCGAACGGCAGCTAATGAAGCAAAGTTGAGAGAAGGAGCGGAAGAGGTCATATAAATACCTTTGATATTATCATCTTCTTTTGCTCTTTCAATCGCTCTAATCATATCAATCAGACCCGTATTCTCCTCTATACTCAATTCTGCAAAAGAAACAGGTTGATTATTTGTACGTTCAGGAATACTTTCGTTCAGTGTAATCGTTAAAATAGTATTTCCTTTAACGCCATCTTTTTGCGTAGCCGATTTCATTGCACTTCCAAGCAAACCAAACCCAACTACTCCAATTCCTAGCAGTGCGAGAAAAGTTCCTAAGCAGGATGCAAACAAAAACTTAGTAAATTGCTTCATATAAATTCTTTATTAAAAAATATTCTGATTAACTCTAGTGACAAAGATGGAAAATAACTGCTAAGCAATTGATTTTTTTAGATTAAACAGCAAGTCAGTTAGAGGAAAGTTTGATTTTAGAAAAGTGAGCAGTAGTTTAAGTACCGAGACAAAAATACGCAACTATTCAAACTTACTCTTGTTTTGCGCTACTTCTTTAAAAAATACTTACAGAGCTTCACTATATTCATATTTTGGTTCTTTGAATATTATTATGAAGTTAAAAATTTGGGTAAACGGTAGACGACATAAGTGGCGTTTGAAATTATTTTGACGGATAGATTATCTGTCAATCATTTTTGGTGCTTCCACAATAATTTTCAGAGAAACCATATTTTTTGCCCCATAGAATAAAAAAATGATTATGCTTCAACATGTCCCAAAACCTCGGAGATAGCGGATTACTTTTTTTTGCACTTAAAATATTATTAGTAGACAAAAACTAGTATTCTGTCAGTTCCAATTTTTGTAATAAGTCAAAAAGCATATTATTGTTTCTAATTAAAAATGGTAAATATGCTACAAACACTTAAAAATTCCAGTTTTAAAAAAACCTTATTCATCTTTTGGATGTTTAGTGTGTTGACTTTTTTTGGTTATTCAATTTATAATCCAAGCCTCCTCGACCATGAAAAGATGAAATCGACTTTAGAACAATATACAGAACAGTTAATTTTGGTGTATTCTCTAATCTGTTTATTACGAGGCATGTTCTTGTTGCCCAGTTCTCCCTTTGTCGTCTTAGGCGCATTATTGTTTCCCAATGAATTATGGTTAGTTTTCTTAATTTCATTGATTGGAATATTTTCGTCGTCTATCATTTTATACTACTTCTCCTCATTTTTTGGTTTTGATAAATACTTTAAAAATAATTTTCCAGAAAAAATTAAAAAAATCCAAGCAGAAATGAATAGCCCTAAAGCATTTTGGCTCATTGTTGCTTGGTCTGCCTTTCCTTTCGTTCCTACCGATTTGATGTGCTATGCTGCTGGTACTATTAGAATGAACTTCGCTAGAATGGTTACCGCTATGATTATCGGTGAAATTCCATTGGTTTACCTCTACGTCTTTTGCACACAAAAAGCATTAGAATGGTTTTGATTTAATTACGAATGGAGAATTACTAATTACGAATGTTCAAAAAAGTAATAATTATCCTATTTTCTGAACACCTCTAATTAAAAATTGGACTTCTATTTCATTATATTTGCAGCGTTTTTCGTAGAGTTGAATTATTATTGAAGATGATTAGCGATTTTTCACATTCCTAATTTTTAATTCTATAGAGTCATGGAAGATTTAAAATTGTAAAAAATGCCTTTAACATCATTAAACGCTGTTTCGCCGATAGATGGAAGATACTATTCAAAGACAAAGGATTTAGGAACATATTTTTCTGAATTTGCCTTAATCAAGTATAGAGTTCGAGTTGAAATCGAATACTTTATCGCTTTGTGCGAAATTCCTTTGCCACAATTGGCAAACTTCAATAAAGACTTATACAGTAGCTTGAGAGAAATTTACCAAAATTTCCAAGAAGCCGATGCGCAAAAAATAAAAGATATTGAGCGGGTGACCAATCATGATGTAAAAGCGGTTGAATATTATATCAAAGACCACTTTGATGCTTTAAATATTGGCGAATACAAAGAATTTATACATTTTGCATTGACATCGCAGGATATTAATAATACATCTGTGCCGCTTTCTTTGAAAGAAGGTATCAATGATGTTTATGTTCCGATGTTGGAAAGCATTATAACGGCATTAACAGGAATGGCAAAGGACTGGGCAGAAGTTCCGATGTTGACTAGAACACACGGACAACCTGCTTCGCCGACGCCATTAGGAAAAGAAATTCAAGTTTTTGTAGAAAGGCTGACCGTTCAATTAGCGCAATTGAATCAAGTCGTTTATTCTGCTAAATTTGGCGGTGCAACAGGTAATTTTAATGCACATTTTGTTGCTTATCCGAGTGTTGATTGGAGAACATTTTCAAACACTTTTGTTAACCAAACACTAGGCTTGAATCGTTCACAGTATACGACACAGATTGAGCATTATGACAATTTAGCTGCGTTATTTCATGTTTTATCTCGTATTAATACGATTTTGATTGACTTTGCAAGAGATATTTGGACGTATATTTCACAAGAGTATTTTAAGCAAAGAGTTGTTGCTAATGAAGTAGGTTCTTCAGCTATGCCGCACAAGGTCAATCCGATTGATTTTGAAAATGCAGAAGGTAACTTTGGAATGGCAAATGCTATTTTTAGCCATTTAGCTGCTAAATTACCTGTTTCAAGATTGCAACGAGATTTGACTGATAGTACCGTACTTAGAAATGTTGGTGTACCATTAGGACATACATTGATTGCATTCAAATCCTTACAAAAAGGAATGGGTAAGTTACTATTGAACGAAGCCAAACTACACGAAGATTTAGATAACAATTGGGCGGTAGTAGCAGAAGCGATTCAAAACATTCTAAGAAGAGAAAGTTACCCGAAACCATACGAGGCATTAAAAGCATTGACAAGAGGAAGTGCAATCAACGAGGCTAAAATCAAAAATTTTATTGAAAACTTAGCTATTGATGAAAATATAAAAGTTGAATTAAGAGCCATTACACCTTTTAACTATATTGGTAAGAAAGAATGGTTATAAGTAATTGAGAAGATGAATAATTGACACCGATGCCCAATTTTTTTAAAAAACTGATATAGAAGTTCGATAGTTAATTATTTCGTTTGAAAATTAAGATAAATGAAAATTATAAAAACTTTATTAGTTGGACT
>CAZMEH010000528.1:0-9121 GCA_964564885.1 uncultured Saprospiraceae bacterium
AAATAGGCTAATTTAAAAATCTGACTTCTGACAAGGAACTAAGTGAATGATCTGACCGCTGACAGCGAAGTGGTCTCTTTTACAACTATAAATAATGAAGAAAAAAAGGCGTTTTAAAAAAAGATATATTCCATTAATACTTTTATTGGCTATTATGATGACAGCTCATGGATGTCTGACATTTAGAACAGCAGATACTACTTGGGAAAAAAAACTGGTCGAAAAAGGTCAGTCAAAACCAACTTTCCATAATTACAAGATAGAAGGTCGAAACATTCATTATATCCATGTAGGCAATGATACATTGCCTTTAGTTGTTTTCATGCACGGTTCTCCTGGTTCGGCGAGTGCTTTTGAAGATTATCTGGCAGATACTAGTTTGACTAATCACGCTCAGTTGATTGCGGTAGATAGGCCTGGCTATGGTTATTCAGACTTTGGAAACACCGCAAAATCGCTTGATCAACAAGCTCGATTATTAAAACCAATATTAGAAAAACATACTGCTCCTAAAACCATATTGGTCGGTCATTCTCTTGGCGGACCTCTTATCGTCCGAATGGCTATGGATTTTCCAGCATTAATGGATGAATTAGTGATTTTGGCAGGTTCTGTTGCACCTGAATTAGAACCTTACGAGTGGTATAGAGCGCCTTTAAATTGGAAGGTCGTTAGTTGGGCAATTCCAACGGTGATGCGTGTGTCTAATCAAGAAATATTACCTGTAAAAGAGGATTTGAAAAGAATGTTGCCACTTTGGAAAAATATAAAAATGCCTGTGACGATTATACATGGTGTAAAAGATAGATTGGTAACCGTAGAAAATGTAGATTTTGCGAAAGAGAAATTAGTGAATAGTGCTAATGTTGATGTTATTCTATTTCCAGAAGAAGATCATTTTATTCCTTGGACAAAATATGATGAAATTGTCCATAAAATTATAGAAAGATTAAAGTCGTGATAAATTGTTATAATTGTTGCTCCTTGATCGCTGATTGATGAATTGTTATTTATAAATTCTGCACTAGTATTAGCAACAATTTAGCAATTATAAGAATTAGCGACGAAGGAGCAAAACAATTGCAACAATCAATTTATATCACAAAATCATATTTAGTTGTTTTTAAACCCTCATATTGTTCCTTGTCAAACTTAAACAATCTAGCTGCTTTATGCGGAACGCCTTGTTGTTTTTCATCAAGACCAATCAAGAAATCCTTTTTAAGTATTTTCCTTCTAAAATTCCTCTTCTCTAATTCTTTACCTAAAATAGTTTCGTAAAGTTTTTGAAGCTGACTAAGTGTAAATTTAGGAGGAAGCAACTCAAACCCAATAGGTTCATTACGGAGTTTTTGTCGTAGCGCTTGTAAAGCTCTATCTACAATTAGGTTATGATCAAACGCCAATTCAGGAATACTAGAAATTGGAAACCAAGCGGCATGTTTAGCAAATGAAGACGCACTCGGCGAGTACATATCTAACCGAACTAGAGAATAATAAGCAACTGTAATGACACGAGCATTTGGTTCGGCTCTGATCGATTCCATCCATTTGCGATCCGTTTCGTTTTTAACCCGATTAGGATGACCAAAGGCATGAAATTGTTCTAGAAAAATATTATCTAAATTAGTCAATTCGTGTAAAACCCTAGCGGCGGATTCGTCTAGTTGCTCATCTTCACGAATGTGATCACCAGGAAGCGTTAATGCTCCTCTTTTAATATTGTTTTTATTTTCTTCTATATAACCTTCTTCTCGCTCAATTAATAAGACATTCAGTTCTTGAAAATCAAATCCGAAAATTACACAATCCACAGAAACGTGCGGATTTAAATCTCTATTTTTTAATTTATTATTAATAGTCGTACTTTTTTATAAAAATTAAAAGGTTCTCTAAAAATTATTGTGGGCAGCGATTATATTTTATACCACTTCAATTATATTGATGAATAAACTACGAGTCAAGTTCGAAGATTTAGAAGGGCTAAATAATTAATAATCAGATTTTTATCTAACTTATTTTACTCCGTTCTTATCACCTTTTTTCGTCAAAATAGTTTTATAATTACTTTAGGTTTTACACATTAGTTATACGCTAAAGTTCAAAAATTATATATAGAATCCCAAGATAATTTTTAAAGGTTGCTTAGAAAGCTTAATTTTGAAACTAACTTTGGAAGTAACGTTAAAAATAAAGGTAAAAAAAAATTGTTACTTTTTTGTCAAAGTGTTAATATTACACTCTGGTAGAAAATTGATCGGCTTAGGAATGGTTGAAAGATCAAGTATTTATCTGGTTTTTTAATAATACTTAATAGAATGACTATATGGAAAATAAGGAAGCAAAAAAAATTAAGCGTATTGGAGTATTTACATCTGGTGGAGATGCGCCTGGGATGAATGCTGCAATTAGAGGAGCAGTAAGAGGTGGTTTGTATTATGGTTTAGAAGTATTTGGTATTTACCGAGGCTATGAAGGCATGATTGAAGGTGAAATTGAACCAATGAACTCTAGATCCGTGAGTAATATAATTCACAGAGGTGGAACAATTCTAAAGTCTGCTCGTAGCCAAGCGTTCAGAACAAAGGAAGGTAGAAAAAAAGCATACGAAAATATTAAAAAACATAATATTGACGCTTTAGTTGCTATTGGCGGAGATGGTACATTTACGGGTGCTTCTATCTTTTTGGAAGAGTACGGTATTCCAACAATAGGTATTCCTGGGACGATTGACAATGATTTAGCAGGAACAGATTATACGATTGGTTACGATACGGCTACAAATACAGCAGTAGAAGCCATTGATAAAATTAGGGATACGGCATCTTCTCATAATCGCTTGTTCTTTATTGAAGTAATGGGAAGAGATGCTGGTTTTATTGCGATTAGAAGTGGTTTGGCAGCAGGAGCAGAGGCGGTTATTATTCCTGAACGAGATTATTCTATAGATAATTTAGTGGAAACCTTACAACTCGGTTCTGAGAAAAATAAAACGTCTAGTTTAGTCGTAGTAGCAGAAGGTGGTCATTTGGGTGGCGCAATGGAAATTGCGAGACAAGTCAAAGAACGCTTTAGCTATTATGAAACTAAAGTAACTATTATCGGTCATATTCAGAGAGGTGGTACGCCAACTGTTTTTGATAGAGTGATGGCTGGTAGATTAGGTGTTGCCGCAGTCAAAGGCTTAGTTGAAGGCAAAAGAGATGTGATGGTGGGATTGATACACAATCGGGTAAGGTATACACTTATCAAGAATGCGCTAAAAATGGATAGAAAGATTGATGATGAAATTTGGGAAACGGCAAGGATTCTTTCTTTGTAAAAAAGGAGAGGAGCTTGTATGTATTAGGTTTGATCACGTTTGCTAAGTTTCAAAAGTCTTACGATAAGACACAGAATAGTAATATCCTAACTATTAGATACTTGCGAGAGCTTACGTTTACTAACCTTTAAAGGTTAGTAAACGTGTATTAACAACAAGGTTTTAATTATCAACAGCTTATAAGTAATTGTTTTCTAAATAATAGGACTATTTTTATCCTGTGTCCTATCAGAAGACTTCAAAGGTTTAGTAAACGTGATTTCTATTAGTCTTATATTTACAAGGAAGTTAGATTCTTTGACATTTTGATTCTTGTGAATAAAGATTAACCAATAAATTGTTATTTTTTGTTTTCATAAACATCTAAAATCAACAAAATCAAGGTTTTAGATTTAATTAAGTTGTAAAACAAGGTAGAGTTTTGTAGTTTTGGACAAACTACAAAATAACACTGACAAATATTCTATGTTCCAATCACTAATAAATAATCGCTGGTGGCGGAGATTAATATCTATAATATTAGTCTATGTCACTATTATATTTACTATTTGGAATAACATGTCAATCTTGGAGGAGTTGGACTTCAATAGATTAGGCGAAATAGAATATTGGAATGGAATAAAGGAACACTTAAACCTTATCAATGCAATAGGAGCAATTCTAATATTTGCTACTAGTTCTACTATTTTAGCTGCTCTCTTGTTTATCGTTACCTACTATTTAAGGTTATATCAGAACAATTTAAGAATTATTTTTCAAGAAATTTTTGATTTCCTGAGCTTAATTCCTTGTATTTTCTGGAGTTTCCTATTACTTTTTGTTGTTCTGCCTAGTGCTAATTTTAGTGCTGCTGGAAATCTTTCGCTGCTATTTTTACTCAATTTTATTATGATTTTCCCAATGCTCTTAAATGCTATTTTTAAGGCAATTAATTCTATGTCTGATGGCTACATACAAACGGGTTATGCTTTGGGTGCAAATAGTTTTGAAATCGCAGCACTCTTGGTTGTCCCTAAGTTATTGAAACCTATTGGATCTGCCATTATATTAATATTTACAAGACTAATCATAGAATTGGCGATTTTAGCAGTTGTTGTTGGAATTTGGTCTTTATCTGCCATTCTATTAAGTATCACCTCCATCGTGGTCATAAACGGTATTTTAGTTTTTCTCCTTAAACGATTTTAGAAAATGATTTCTGTCAAAGATGTTTCCGCCTACTATTACAACGAGCATATACTTCGCAATATCAATATTGATATTGAAGAGTTTTCTATTTTAGCAGTCATTGGGCCAACGAACTCTGGTAAATCTACTTTCTTAAAATTGTTTAATCGATTAGATGAAATAAAACAAGGTTTTAAAGTTAAAGGCAAGCTATTGATAAATGATCAAAATATTTTTGAGCAAAAAGTCATTGATGTTAGAAGGACTTCAGGACTTGTTTTTTCAAAGCCTTATATATTGCCAGGAACAGTGTTTGAAAATTTGATTTTTGGATTGCGCATTCAAAAAGTAAATGAAGAGGAAACGCTTAAATATAAGTTAAATGAAGTTTTAGAACATTATAAATTAACAGAATACTTTGCAGGGATAATGGATGAAAATCCGATGAACCTATCCGTGTTTAAGCAGCAATTAATCACTTTAGTACGAATTTTAGTACTTAATCCTGATATTATACTATTCAATAAACCGACTATTCGCCTTTCTGAAATTGCAGCAAATAGATTTGAGGCAATTATTTATAATCTAAAAATAAGGCACACTATCATCATTAATCCATCTAACCTGGGACAAGCCCGAAGAATAAGCGATTACACTGCCTTTATCTACAATGGAAATATTGTGGAATATAATCAAACTAATACCTTTTTTACCCAACCTAAAATGGAACTAACGGCTAATTATATTCGAGGTCGATTTGATTTGTAATAGAAGTTATTCAAAGATGTTTTAGAAGCCAATAACATTTTTTGTATTGAAACATGGAGACACAAAGACACGGAGTTTACTCATTACTTTTTAATACTAATTTCTCTGTGACCTTGTGTGTTTCTACTCATTTTTTATATTATAAATTTAGAAATAAAAGCCCTATTCTTCTATTTCAGTAATACATCATCATTACAACAACTTGCCTTATAGTTGCTCTCTAGTTGCTCAATCAGTTATAAAAAGCCAATTACCTTATTCATCATTATCACAATGGTCAAAAATAGCTATTTTGGGGCAGTTTAAAAACGCTATAAAAAACGATTAGATGAAAATTATTGGGACGACTATTTTATTATTTTATTCTATTATTGGATTTACTCAAATTGATACCGAATTTTGGTTTGTTGCGCCAGAAGCAAGTAATTTACATGGAGATTCTCCAATTTACTTGAGGTTAAGCGGAACAGGACAAACCGCTAACGTGAGGGTTTCTCAACCTGCTAATCCTAGTTTTGCCGTAATCACTACGACCGTTGGAGCAAATGGAACTGTATCAATCAATCTCTCGAATTTCCTTGTAAATATCGAAAATAATCCGCCCAATCAAGTCTTAAACAAAGGAATTTTAATACAATCCACCACAGAAATTTCTGCTTATTACGAAATAGCAAACGGTTTTAATCCAGAAATATTTCCACTCAAAGGACGAAACGCATTAGGAACGTCATTTTTTACAATCGGACAAAATCAATTTAGAAATGAATTCGGTGCAGCAGCAATTGATGTTGTAGCCATTGAAAACGGAACTATCGTTACTATTGTGCCGACGGCTAATATTGTTGGACATACCGCAAACGTCCCTTTTACGATTACTTTAAATCGTGGCGAAACGTTTTCTTGCCGAGCAACGAACACGACTGCCGCAAGCCATTTAGCAGGAACAAAAATTACTTCTAACAAGCCAATTGCCATAACAATCAGTGATGACTCTTTATTTCAAAATGGCGATTTTGACATAATTGGTGATCAGATTGTTCCTATCGGATTAATTGGAATGGAATATATTGCGGTTGCAGGTCTTGGAACACAAGAATTATTGTTTGTTTTGGCTACAGAAGATAACACGGATATTTTTACCAACGGAAATATGGCGGCTCTAACAACATTGAACGAAGGACAACTTTATAAGATAAATATTAACAATCCATCGATTTACCTACAATCTTCTAAACCTGTTTACGCTTATCATATTTCTGGGCACAATGACGAATTAGGTGATGCTTTACTTCCTCCAATCAATTGTACGGGTTCAGATAGAGTTTCATTTGTCCGCCCTGGAAACGAGCAATTTTCGATGATGGTGCTGACCGAAGCTAGCAACCAAAACAACTTTACCTTCAACGGCGGAACAATTAATTTGAACTTCACGCCAGTACCAGGAAATCCAAATTGGATAGCGACTCGAATTGACCCGACAACGGGCGTTGTTCCTGTTGGGAATAATATTTTAGAAAATAGTACAGGTCTATTTCACTTAGGTATTTTGTACAATTATGATGGTTTTAGTTCTGAATACGGTTATTTTTCTAATTACAGTTCACTGAATATCGGTGACGATCGGGTGATTTGTCAAGGAACGAATATTCAATTGAATGCAGGAAATAACAATACCGATTATCTGTGGAGTACCGGAGATACTACGCAATTTCTAACTGTTTCTGCGCAAGATACGTATTCGGTTCAAGTCAATTATTTTGGTTGTACGCTTAACGATACGGTGATTTTAAATGTAAATGAGATTAGTATAGAAATTGGTGAAGACTTCTCTATGTGTGTTGGAAGTGATTCGTTGATTGTTGCAAATACGCCAAACACCAATATCACTTATGAATGGCAAGATGGAAGTACGGGAACTTCATTTTTTGCAAATGATACAGGAAAAATTTCTTTAATTGTTACGGATACGATTGGCTGTGAAGCCACCGATTCACTATTGTTTTCCTATTATCCAGTCATTGAATTAGGAAATGATACTTCATTTGTTTGCGATAGTTTACGTTTTGAGTTGATTGGAAATGTTCCAAATGCGACATACCTTTGGCAAGACGGAAGTACAGATACGTTCTATATTGTCACTTCTGATGGTTTATATTGGGTTAATGTTGTAGATGCGCATGGTTGCTTTAGTTCCGATTCGCTCTTTGTAACTTTTGTCAATAGTCCCGTTCTGGATTTAGGAGATGATGTGACGGTTTGTCGAGATGAACCTGTTGTATTAGATGCCACGATTCCAAATGGCGTTGGTTATTTTTGGCAAGACAGCACGCAAACCGCAATATACACCACAAATAATATGGGAACGTATATTGTTCGAGTTGTTGACAATTCGACTTGTTTTACTTGGGATACTTTGGTCGTTAGTCATTTCATTGCTCCAGATTCGCTATTCGGTGCAGACACTTTACTTTGTAATACTGAAGCCTATGAACTGATTCCAACTATTTCAAACCCGTCAACATTCATTTGGCAAGATGAAAGTACAAATCCAACTTTTACGATTACAGAAACAGGAATATATTGGGTTGATATTATTGATTTGAATAATTGTCTGTCTTCGGATACCATTGAAGCACGTTATTTATCTGATCTTTCCGCAATTAATCTTCCAGAAGATACGACTATTTGTACAGGTTCTTCTATTGTTTTAAGTGCTTATCAGCCAGAAGCAACGGCTTATCAATGGAGAGGACAATCGACTTATTTTGGTGAAAATGATTACGAAAGTGATACATTCAAGATGACGATTGCGGGAATTTATGAAATAACGATTACAAATGAATGCGGGACAATAGCGAAAGACATCGAATTGATTGTTGAAGATTGTACTTGTGAGCCATTCGTACCAAATGCATTTACACCCAACAACGATGGCGAAAATGATACTTTTAAAATATTTGAAAGTTGCCCAATTGAAAATGCTGAATTATGGGTTTTTGATAGAAATGGCGGTTTAATACATTATACGAATCAACCAAAAGATGGTTGGAATGGCTTTTTTGATGGTAAGATTGTTCCAAATGGCGTTTACGTTTGGCAATTGACTTATGAGGCAGAAAATCAATTTGGCATCATTGAAAAGCAACTAATGGCAGGTGATGTAACTGTTGTCAAGTAGCGTGAACAGCCTGTTCGGCACGCTAGTGTTTTCTGGCAAACACTTGTTGCTAATGTTTCGGGGCGAACAGGCTATTCGCACTACTTGCGCTACAATAATTAAAATGAAAAAAGTACTCAAGTATCTAACAGTCATTATATTAAGTGGAACAGTTTACATAATTTGTTTAATACTTATTCCACGAAATTATGATGTAAAAGGTAGATTAAGGAATGAAACGCTTCTAACTTGGGATTTATCAACAGGTTCAAAAATTAGCTATACAAAAGTCTCAACAACTGTAAAAGCAACTATTTCTAATCCGCCAATTATTTATTTGCACGGAGGACCAGGCGGAAAGATTACAAAGGGAATTATTGAAGATTTGCAACCTTTGGCAGATGAAGGTTTTGATTTATATTTTTATGATCAGGTTGGAAGTGGCTATTCAAATAGATTAGAAAATATTGAAGAATATACTGTGGAGCGGCATATAGCGGATTTAAAAGAAATCATTGACAAAATAGGTGCAGCGGAAGTTATCTTAATGGGTCAATCTTGGGGCGCAGTACTTTTGACGCAGTTTATTGCTAGATATCCAGAACGAGTTAAAAAGGCAATATTTACAAGCCCAGCACCAATATTTCCTGTTCGACGAGCATTAGCCGATTTAGAAAGTCCAGATAGTTTGCATTTTAAAACGCCAC
>CAZMEH010000529.1:0-2691 GCA_964564885.1 uncultured Saprospiraceae bacterium
GAGCGAAACAATTCAACAATTACAACAATCTTACTTCTTCCAAAGCCAATCACCATTTTTATCTAAGTACTCAACCGTGTCGCCATTTTCGATTTTTAAAACGTACTCTTCTTTTTTATATCGAATATACTTACTCATCACTTTACTAATTTTATCGTATTTAGCTGGCAAAATGAATGTTCCATCTTTTTCGATGACGCCGTAATGTTTTGTAGCAATGGCTTTGAACTGTCCATCTGATTGGCGGAAAATCTTGCGATATTTTGGTTCTACGACATAGAAACCTTTCCTATCAATGACGCCATAAGTGCGCTTTTGTGTTTTTACAATCGCCAAACCATCTTGAAAAGGTTCTATTTCTTTAAATGTTTCGCCGAGTTTATTTTCCAAACTATCTAAGAAATAATAGTTGGTACTTGTCATTTTTCCGCTAGAATTTAAGTTTGGTTTTGAGCAACCTCTAATGCCTTCTTCATAGAAAACAATCTTATTATTCTCAATCTCAAAATCTTGGAATAGGAGTTTTCCTTCTTTATTAATATAGTATTCAATTGGCTTTTTTTCTTCTATTATAAATACCTTTGCAGTGCCATTTTCAAAAGGGAAAGCACTATAAAATTTGCCTCGAATTTTTACTTTTCCAGTAATGTCAACATATTGCCAATCTTTATAACGAATCTTTACCGCAAGCAAATTTTCGTAATATTCGCCAACTTGTTCATATTTCAATGGAATGATAACTTGACCATTTTCATCAATCAAACCATATAAATAATTGCGTTTTACTTTTGCGTAACCATTGTGGAATTTACCAATCATATCAAATTTCGGTTCAGTCAAAAAATTGCCATCGGAATCCATCAAACCGTATAATTTACTCCCTAACCTTTGATACGTTGCAATCCCATTTTCACTAAAAGCCTTAATCAATTTTAGCGAAGGTTTTAATATAAAATGACCTGTTTGGTCGATAATTCCAAAACCATTTTTCTCTTTTACAACGGCAACACCATTAACAAAATCCGTCACTTTCGTAAATCTTGGTGGAATAGCAATTGGCCTTTCGGTGCTGATATAGCCAAACTTATTTCCAACTCTAAACCAATTCATCCCATTTTTAAATTCGCCAACGTCCCTAATATTTTTATTAATTGATATTTTAATCTCGCCTAAAGTGTCTATGAAATGCCATTGATTATCTTGTCGAACCGCTGCCCAACCTTCACTAAATGGTCGCACCAATTGAAACTGACACTCGATTACTTCTTTAAAACCTTCATTTACAAAGCCCCATTTATCACCTAATCTAACTCTAGCATAGCCATTTTTTAATTTATACACTTTGTCATGAGCTCGTTCTGGCATTAGTTCTTCGCCCTTTTTATTAAACAAAACAGGTGCTTGATTTTCAATGGAAACAATATAAAAACTATCGCTTCTAAAACCTTTTAGCCTTTTAATTTTTGAATATTTAAAGCTCAATAAAGTATCCATTTGTGGACTAATAATCCCATAACCCGTTGGTAATTCACAAGTCGCCGCACCATTTTTAAAATCTTGTGCAGAGATAAATATCGGCGGCGCAATCAGCGTCAATGTCGAGTCCAAATAAGTCCATTTGCTTCCTTCTACTTTCAAATCATATGTTTCCATAAGCGTTCTAAGCGTTACGCCAAAATTAATACAAAGTGCTTTTGAGTCGGTTACAATATTAGGGTTTTCGCCGATCGAGAAATTAGGAACAACCATTTCACCATTCAAATAAACCTTAGCGTAACCTTCCGAAAATGGTAAAATATAAGTAAATCGCATTGGTTTACCTTCTTTTTTGGCAATGCGCCCATCTCGGTCAATCAAACCAAAAGAGCCATCAGAACGAATGTAAGCGGCATATTTTCCCGTTTCAAAATCCGCTCCTCTAATTCCAACAATATCATCCGTTTCAATAAATCGCCTTTCCTTTTCTTGATAAATTTTCAATGTTTCTACCGTAAGAATTGGAGACCAATGTTCAAAAATGTTTTTTGGCTCTTCTAAAGTGTAATAAACCGTTGATAAATTGCTATTCGGTAAGCGAGCAATTAAATTATAAAGTGGTTGCAAAACAGTGCTTTGATCGGAGTTTTGTCTAAATCCTCGTTGGTTATTTTTATACAAAATCACTAAATCATTGCGATTTGAAATAAAGCTTGAAGAAAGATTTAAATTGGCACTAGTAGACCAAGCGGAAGGCTGTCGTTTTTTAGTTTTATTCGTATATCCTGCTCGAATACTTCGCACATTTTTGGCTTGTTTGACTAAAGTAATTTCTCCGTCAGCATTCGCACTAAAAAAAGAAACAGTGCGTCCATTATATCCACGATATTGCACGTCCTCCTTCTCTATTCTATCATATTCAGCGGGTAAAATGATTTCGGCTTTTGCATTTATCAAACCTTGTTTTTTGTTTTTATATACTTTTGCAAAACCATCTGCATTCAATTCAGTAATAAAATCATATTCCGAATAAAGAATAGTGGAATCGCCTGTTTTTGTAATGCCCCATTTGCTTCTATTATATTTTTTTGTTAAAAATAAATTATCAGTAAATACTGCAACAGAGTCGTAACCTGCCTGTAATAATACGTTTCCTGCGGTATCAATCACCTGCCAACGTTTGTTTAATGCTCTAATATATTTTTGAGAAAGGTA
>CAZMEH010000530.1:0-6733 GCA_964564885.1 uncultured Saprospiraceae bacterium
AAAAATTATGAATACTTTAAATATCTAATTATCGTTATATAAAAGTATTAATTCACACAACCAATCAATCTTATGAAAACTTTATTAACTGTTTTATGCTTTGTCCTTTCCATTGGTTGGATACAAGGACAACAATCCGATACAGAGTCAATGACTATAAAATCATTAGAAACTGTAGACGATCGATTTAAAGTCAATACTGTTGAGTTTGTTGAAAAGGATAACAAAAAATCTATTCAAATTTCAATAACGAACAACGGTGATTTTTTCTCTTATCCTGTTGTACAGGTAAAAATCGGTACTAAAATAATTGCAAACGAAGAAGGTATATTTTTCTTATATGGTATGGTAGAAACAGAACAATTCGTTCTTGAAACAAATGCAAGTCCAAAAAATGGTACAGAGTTAACCATTTTAATCGGTAGCTCTAATTTAGAAAAACCTCATATTATAAAATATAAATATTCTGAGAAAGCAAAATAATATTTAATGTTTATTTTTATTTTTTAAAAAGCGCATTACCCGAAATAATATTTGGGTAATGCGCTTTTTTATTTTCTATAATGACTAAAACAAATATATATTTTGTATAAAATCATTTGCTGTGCTTTAGACTATTTCCCTTTAACTTCTTAACTCAATAACTTTTACTATTTTTGCCACATAAAATCCGTTCAAAAGCAGCTATATGTTAAAAGTAGGCGTTTTAGGAGTAGGTCACCTAGGAAAGATACATTTGAAATGTATCCAAATGATTGACCAATTAGAATTAGTAGGCTTTTATGATCCAAATGAGGAGAATGCAAAAGCAGCGTTGGCAGTGCATCAAATAAAGCGATTCGATAGTTTGGATGAATTAATTCAAGCCGTTGATCTTGTTGATATTGTTGCTCCGACAACCGTGCATTTTGCATTAGCCAAAAGGGCATTAGAGCTAGGCAAGCATGTTTTCATAGAAAAACCTGTTACTAATACTATCGCAGAAGCAGAAGAATTATTAGCACTCTCTATAGAGAAAGGACTAAAAGTTCAAGTTGGACACGTAGAGCGGTTTAATCCAGCCTTTTTAGCATTAAAAGGGCAGGTCTTAGAACCTATGTTCATAGAAGCACACCGACTTGCACCGTTCAATGCAAGAGGAACGGATGTTTCTGTGGTACTTGATTTGATGATCCATGATTTAGACATCATTCTGAATATGGTCAAATCAGATGTGAAAACAATTCATGCAAGTGGAATTCCAATTGTAAGTGAAACATTTGATATTTGTAATGTTCGTATTGAGTTTGAGAATGGTTGTGTTGCCAATCTAACGGCAAGCAGAATGTCTTTAGAAAGTACACGCAAATTACGTTTCATACAAAAGGATGCTTATGTCAGCATGGATTTCTTAGCAAAGAAAACGGAAATCATTCGTTTATTTGAAAAAGGTGCTGATAACCTTCCGAAAAATGCCAATTTTATAGAATTAGACACTCGTGATGGTGGCAAACTACTACACGTAGATATACCACATGTAGAGCCTGTCAATGCTATTAAAATGGAATTGGAAACATTCGTAGAAAGTATAAATTCTGATAAAGCACCGTATGTTACGTTAGAAGACGGCTATAAAGCACTGAAACTAGCGCATCAAATACTAGAGAACGGCTTAGAACGTTATGAAAAAATGAATTTGAGCAAGAGCTAGAGATATTAACCAGCAATTCCTAAATTGGAAAAATCCATTGCACTCACCGAGGTCTCGGGACAGGCGCACCAAACAAGTTGGACGGGAATACAGATTTTGGATTAAAACCTAGCTGTCAGACGACCTTAAGTCGTCTGACAGCTCAATTTATTTAATTCCCGTCCAACCCGCAAAGTACGGTGCAATGGATAAAGTGAAATTAGAAATTACTGGAATATTTAAATTCATTTCAACATTGCAATAATAAGCCATTAACCTAAATTAGAATAGTCGTGAAAGTAAATAAATACATATATCTACTAGCTTTGACAATTGCTTCGTTCTCTTGGAATGGTTGCGATCTTTTTGACGAAGAAGAACCTATTCCATCGTATTTGTATATTGATGGAATGGATTTGAACACGAGCTCAATCACTGAAGGAAGTAACCAACATGATATAAAAGATGCTTGGATTTCAGTGAATGGCGAATTCATCGGTGTCTACCCGATACCTGCACTAGTGCCTGTTTTGGAAACAGATGTACAACAGGTTAGGATATTTCCAGGTATCACTGCTAATGGATTATCTAATTTTAGAATTACTAATCCGTTTTATACTTTTTATGAAAAAGATATTGATTTAGAATCTGGGAAGATAGATACTATCACACCCGCAGTGGCTTATGATGACAATAATGTTTTCTTACTGGTAGAGGATTTTGAGACATCAAACTTGATGACGTTTGATGTAGACGGAAGTACACAAACCAAGGTTACCGCAAAAACTACTGATGTTTTTGAAGGTACAAAATCAGGAGAAATTGAACTGACTAGTAGTAATGGTTTTTTGGAAGTAGGCTCAAATTTGATTTATGAAATTCCAAACCCTGAATATGTTTACTTGGAGGTACATCATAAAAATGAAGTTAGTTTGGAATTTGGACTAATTAGCTATAAAGATAACGCTCCTTTTGAAAAACAATACGTGGCAGGCGTATTTCCATCCGATGAGTGGCAAAAAATATATATCGATATTACCAATGATGTAAAATTGATGCAAACTAATGGAGGAGATGAATTTCGACTCGTCATTAGGGCATTATACACTGGTGATGACAACACTTATATCTACTTAGATAATATAAAATTAATCTATCAATAATATGACAAAGCAGCAGCGAAATGGACTGATGATCTACATCATTTCAGATTTTATAACTGCGATGATTGCTTGGTCATGTTTCTTTTTATTTAGAAAAGTCTGGATTGAGTATAAAGCATTTGATATTAACTTATTGAATGATGTTAACTTCTATTATGGAGTTATCATTGTTCCTATAGGCTGGCTATTGTTCTATGCTATCTTTGAAACATACACCGATATTTATAGAAAATCTCGGATGTCTACGCTCATCAGAACCTTCTTTTTAAGCTTTCTAGGCGCATTGTTTCTATTTTTCACCTTAGTTATTGACGATGTAGTCCCTGACTATACTTATTTCTACTCTTCCTTTCCTGCTTTATTTTTCATTCATTTCATATTAATTACCATCGTTCGTATGGTAATTCTAACTCGTGCAAGTCGTCGTTTAAAATCAGGTGCATTTAGTTTTAATACACTAATTATTGGCGGTGATAAAAACGCAGTTGAGCTATATAATGATATTAAATCTAGGAGAAAATCGCTTGGTTTCAATTTCCTAGGCTTCATTGATACCAATCGAAATAGCTCTAACGACTTAGAAGCTTTTATTCCAAAACTGGGTAAAATTGAAGATATTGCAAATGTTATCAATGACCATGAAATTCAAGATGTCGTCATTGCCATTGAAACTTTTGAACACGATAAACTCAAAGAAATCTTAAATATTCTATATGATTTTGATAGTGTCATTATCAAAATCATACCTGACATGTATGATATTTTATTAGGTACCGTGAAAATGAATCACTTGTTTGGTGCAGTACTTATCGAAATAGAATCGGGCTTAATGCCTGTTTGGCAACAGCTCATCAAACGAATTCTTGATTTAGTTGCTTCATTTTTAGTATTGCTAATACTTTCACCATTATACGCTTACGCTGCTATTCGAGTTAGGTTTTCATCTAAAGGTCCTATTTTCTATCATCAAGAACGAGTTGGATTAAATGGAAAGCCATTTGTCATTTACAAATTCCGTTCGATGTACACCGATGCAGAAGATGCTGGTCCACAACTCGCTACAGAGAACGATAACCGAGTGACGACATGGGGCATGGTGATGCGAAAATGGCGTTTAGATGAAATTCCGCAATTTTGGAATGTCCTTCGTGGCGATATGTCACTTGTTGGCCCTCGACCTGAGCGACAGTATTTTATTGACCAAATCGCAAAGCGTGCGCCTCACGTTAAGCATTTGCTTAAAGTTCGACCAGGGATTACATCTTGGGGACAAGTTAAATATGGTTATGCTTCTAATGTTGACCAAATGATTCAGCGTTTGAAATTTGATATTCTCTATATTGAAAACATGTCTTTATCCTTAGACTTCAAGATAATGGCTTATACTATTCTTGTATTAATACAAGGAAAAGGAAAATAGCTTTTTAATCTTTAATGGGAATTATTATTCTCAATGTTTATATACCAAAAACGCCTTGACTGAATTATCAGTCAAGGCGTTTTTAAGTCAGAAGTCAGAAGTTAGACAGAAAAACTGCTGACTATTAATTTTTTGTATAATAAAGCAATACGTAAAACTTTTGTCCAAGTACTTATTACATCAGTATTACCATACAATTTCTTCGTTCAATTATACATTACACAATTTATACCGCCTGCCCAGAAATCTCAGTGGAAACCTCGGGATTGAACATTAAAATTACTTAACTTCTTCCAATCTATTTTTAAATACAAGACCGTGCTCTTTCAACTCTTCAAGAATTGGTATATAAACTTCTGGTTTAGCCTGTACACTAACGCCTTTTGAAGTGATTTGACCACGCATAATCATTTTAACCATAATACCGATTGGCAAACCAATGAATTTTGACATAGCCGTATCACCGTCTGCATCACCTTCTAGTGTCATGGTAGAATGCAAACGATATTTTTTTCCTTTCAACTGGTACTTAATCACATTCATATTGATGACCAAATCTTTGTCACCTTTTTCCAATTGCATTTTCTTTTCCAATAAGTCTTGTAGAATTTCAGCAGGAGAAGCGTTAGACATTCTGATTTTACGTCTATCAAAAAGTCCTAACCATTCCAATTTTTTCATCACATCAGAATTATTTTCTTCACCTAAAACAACCGCAACTCTATCTTTCAAACTCATGTTACCTTCTTGATAACCAATTAAATAAGCTTCAAATAAATCCCGATAAGTCATTTTATCTAATTCCAGAATCGGAAAATTCACATCGGTCATTCCTAACTCAACTAACGCATTCCAAGCATCACAAAAACCTTTACTTCTCAAAGTACTACGCTTCAATGTCGGAATCTCTTCTAATCCAAATTCTTTTCTAAATAGCAAAGAATCACGATTTGCAAAAGAGTCATAAGTACCTGATTCTTGTACTTCAACCTTACGATAGTGTTGGTATAAACGATTATATGGTAAGAATTTATATTTTCCTTTAATAATATATTGCGTTGTTCCGTGACCTGCAAGAACAATATTTCGAGGATTCCAAGACAAGCGATAATCCCAAGGATTGTTTACCGTTCCTTGCGCCATCACGCCACCTGCGTAAGTTCTTAACGAGATAACTTTCCCACCTTTTGCTCTAACATCATTGACTAATTTGACAGAAGCCATTGGCTCAACGCCTGCATCTAACCCTTCTTGACTTAAAAATTCCAAGTCTGTGTCAATGATTTGTGGATTCAGTCGCCACATATTACGAGTAACGTAAGAAGCACAAACTAAATATTTGTTATATTTATTACAGTCTTTGGCAAGTCGATAATGCAAGCTCGGAGGAAGTAAAGAAACGACCACGTCAGAACGCATAATAAGGTCTTTTCGATCACCTGGTTTACGTACATCCAGCCAAGTTCCACGACCATTTGGATGACCATTTACTTTATCAATAGCTAGTTGAGGTTCTGCATCAGCTACCGTTACAAACCAATTGAATTTTTCTGCTGTATTCAGCAGATATTGGATAATCACGTTTGAAGAACGTCCTGCACCGATTATAAGTATATTAGTCATATTGGTTGTTAATTGTACTTTCCCTGAAAATCAAATGTAATAAAGAGGTTCTTTCCAACCAAATTATTAGAGGTTTTTTTGAAATTATCACAAAAAGAAACATAATTGTTACAATTTTTTATAAAAAACTTAACATTAAATGAAAATTTATCAAATTGATGCCTTTACAGACCAATTATTTGGAGGAAACTACGCTGCCGTTTGTCCACTCAACAAATGGCTAGATGACGAAATTATGCAAAACATCGCTATTGAAAACAATTATCCTGAAACCGCTTTTTTTATTCCTGATGATAACAATTTCCATTTACGTTGGTTCACGCCTGCCTATGAAGTTGACCTCTGTGGACACGCTACACTTGCCTCCGCTCATATGATTTTCAATCATACTGACTATGATAGAAATGAAATTATTTTTAATTCTAAAAGTGGAAAATTAACAGTTACAAAACAAGAAAATGGTTGGTTACAAATGAATTTTCCTGCGTTAGATTTGACGCCAATTTCAGCAAGTGAAACACTTATCGAAGGTCTTGGAGCTACGCCAGTTGAAGTCTACAATTCAATGGATATACTAGCCGTGTTTAAAACAGAAGCCGAAGTTGCGGCGCTGAATCCTAATTTTAGGTTATTAAAAACGATTGACACTAGAGGAATTATTGCCACTGCAAAAGGTGATAAAGTTGATTTTATTTCAAGGTTTTTTGCGCCTGCTGCTGGTGTTGATGAAGATCCTGTAACAGGTTCTGCTCATTCGCAATTGACGCCTTATTGGTCAAATAAATTAAAGAAAAATAAACTTGATGCTCGTCAAATATCTAAACGTGGCGGAGAATTGCGATGCGAAATGAAAGGTAA
>CAZMEH010000531.1:0-4280 GCA_964564885.1 uncultured Saprospiraceae bacterium
AAAAAGACAATCATTATTTTAGGAACTGTGGCAATTGTCATATTAGGTATTTTGCTCTGGGTGAATCAATTGAATCGCGATCAATACAATTGGAATTTCACTTACGATATAGAGAGCAAAGAACCTTATGGTGGCTATGCTATGTTTCAAATGATGAAAACTTATTTCCCTGATAAAAAATTCACTAAACTGGATAAAGACATCAGCGAAACCTTGCCAGAAACAACTGAAGAGGTTTCTAACTATGTTTTTGTTGGTTATGGAATGTATTTAGATACCGCAAGAATCGAAAGATTGCAAGCATTTGTCGAAGATGGAAACAATGCTTATATCTTTTCAAGATTCATTCCTGATGATTTGATGAGCAGCTTTTTTGATTTTGAAATTTGTACTAATCTTGATTATTCCAATTATAATCCTCAAGCCATTTATCGAACTCATCGAGATACAAGTATAGCATTGAGTCTTCGTCATCCAAACCTTAAAGGAAAAAGTAATTATAAGCGACTTCAACGTCATGATACAGGAATCGGTTATTGGAGTAATATTCAGTGGAATACCGATTGTGACTATGAGGAATACGATTATAGTTACGATGAAGTGGAATACGATGATTATGACTATGAAGAAGCCATCGAAATAGAAGAAAATTATACATACGAAGAAGAGGAGGTTTATGAAGAACCTACTTACGATAGAGAAGGAGGTGATTTGAATAATCCTTATTTGAGTTTGGGCTATATCAATGATAGTTTGGTCAATTTTGTAAAAATATCGTACGGCGAAGGTTATTTTTACTTTTATACTACGCCAATTATTTTCACCAATTACTATTTGCGTTCCAGAGAAACCATACCTTATGCAACGGGTGTTTTAGCACATTTGAATGAAGGCGATATTTACTGGGACAATGAAAGTAATATGCTCAGTGTGCCGCCAAAAATCAAAAACGCTGGTCAAAGTGACTATACGCCGCCGCCGAGTGGTCGGGATTCTTTTAATCAAAAAACGCCTTTACAGTATATTTTGTCAGAACGTGGTTTTGCTTGGGCTTGGTATTTATTATTGTTGACAGGTGTATTTTATTTGTTCTTTAGGGCAAAACGAAAACAACGTTCTATTCCCGTTCTTCAACCAAATGTGAATACTTCATTGGAGTTTGTGGAAACGATTGGGATGCTGCATTGGCAACAAAATGACCATCGTCAGTTAGCAATGCAACAAATGAAACTTTTGTCTCATCATGTTAAAACTCGTTATAATATAGCGATTAATGAGCCTGATAGTGATTTGATTATAAAATTAGCTGCGGTTACAGAATTGCCAAAAGACCATTTAATGGGTTTATTCCGCAAATATTCTAAGATAGAAGGAATGGAAGCAATTACAGAAGATAGATTAATCGAGTTTCATAAATCGGTTGACTATTTTTATAAAAATTGCAAATAGACAAGGTTTACAAGATAAACAGGATTTGATTTATAGTTGCGATGGGCTTTTAGTACATCGAACCAATTAAATATAAAATGGACGAAATAATAGAAGGACAAGAAGGACAAGAAATTCAGCAAGAACAGATTTTTAATAAAACGGATTTAGCATTACATAAGATTAGTGATGCGGTTGATAAAATCAAAGGTGAACTTGGAAAAGTCATCATTGGTCAACATGAAATGATTGAGTTATTGATAGCAGGACTTTTCACGAATGGTCATATGATTATCGAAGGCGTTCCTGGTATTGCTAAGACTTTGACTGCAAAGTTGATGGCAAAAACGCTTGATGTTGATTTCAAACGTATTCAATTTACGCCAGATTTAATGCCAACCGATGTGATTGGCACCTCTATTTTCAATTTAAAGACGTCAGACTTTATTTTCAGTAAAGGCCCTGTTTTTTCCAATTTTGTCTTGATTGATGAAATTAACCGTGCGCCAGCAAAGACGCAAGCGGCACTGTTTGAGGTAATGGAAGAGCAACAAATTACTGTTGATGGAAAAACACATAAAATGTCTTTTCCGTTTGTCGTTATTGCTACTCAAAACCCAATCGAGCAAGAAGGAACGTACAAACTTCCAGAAGCGCAGCTTGACCGTTTTGTTTTCAAAATCAAGTTAGATTATCCATCATTAGAAGAAGAAAAAGCGATTTTATATCGTTTTAGAGAAGATTTCACCATGCGTCAAGCTGGAAATGTGAAAGCTGTAATGGATGCTGCTGAAATCAAAGAATGTCAAAACATCATCGAACAGGTTTATATCAAAGACGAATTGTTAGATTATATTGCTGGTATTATTCACAATACTCGTAATAATGGCGATTTGTATTTAGGTGCTTCTCCTCGTGCGTCATTGGCAATTATGCGTACTTCAAAAGCAATTGCTGCGATGAACGGACGTGATTTTGTTACGCCTGATGATATTAAAACAGTGGCTTATCCTGTATTAAATCACCGTATTATCTTGATGCCTGAACGTGAAATGGAAGGAATTACGGCTAAAGATGTGATTAATGATATAGTGAAGAAAATTGAAGTTCCTAGATAAATTTCACTTAAAAACCACGTTTACTAAACTTTAAAAGTTTAGTAAACGTAAAGCCATGGAACTATAAAACCATGAATCAATAAGAAAAAATGTCAGATTTCTTCAACGACATAGAAGTTTTTAGTACAAAGTTTTTCGTGCTATTCGGTTTGTTCCTGCTAATGATAGTCGGTTCATACATAGCGTGGGTTAACCTTGTGCCAGCCCTTAGAGTAAGCTCGGTGATACTCATTGTATTTGCGGTTTACTTTATCTTAAGTACCATGTTTAAGCATGTTTATCTCTCGAATCGTTTCTTTTTAGCGATGGGTTTGATAATATCTGTGTTTGCAGCCAGCTTCGTTTGGGATTTCCTATTTTCATTCGCTCAAACGGCTCTTATCATGTTTGCTGCAATACTTTTGGTTGATATTGCTTTATTATTTGGTCCTCGAGTTCATATCAAATGTGAGCGCAAAACGCCTAAGCGGATGTCTTTGGGTGATGATAATGTAATTCAGGTTAAACTAGAATCCTTTTTTAAATTACCGTTGAGTTGTCAATTGATTGATGAAATTCCTGTTCAGTTTCAAAAAAGGGATTTTGCCATTTATTTTACATTAAAAAACCTCGAAGAAAAGGTGATTACCTATACGCTTCATCCTGTGACGAGGGGCGAATATCATTTTCATAAGCTGAATTTATTTATTAATAATAATACCATTGGACTCGTTCAACGTCGCATTCAATACGATTTGGAGCAAACCGTTCCTGTTTTTCCTTCGATTTTGCAAATGAAAAAGTTTGAACTCAAGTCTTTTCAAAGCCTTTCCAACTTCAGAGGCATTAAGAAAATGCGTCGAATTGGGCATAGTTATGAATTTGAGCAAATCAAGAATTACGTTAGAGGCGATGATTATAGAAGCATCAATTGGAAGGCAACAAGTCGTCGTAATCAATTGATGGTCAATCAATATCAAGACGAAAAAGCACAACAAATTTATAGTATTATTGATAAAAGTCGTTCCATGAAGATGCCGTTCAATGGCATGAGTTTATTGGATTATGCGATTAATACGAGTTTAGTTATTTCAAATGTAGCTCTGCAAAAGCAAGACCGAGCAGGTTTGTTGACATTCTCCGATAAAATCGGTTCAATGATTAGAGCAGAGCGCAAAATGAATCAATTATCTCAAATTTTGCAAACGCTTTACAGAGAAAGAGAACGTGATTTTGAAGCAAATTACGAATTATTATATAGTAGTAGCCGTCGTTTTATACAAGGTCGAAGTTTGATTTTCCTATATACTAATTTTGAAAGTCGCTATGCGATGGAACGAGTTTTGCCAATTTTGCGACGTATTAGCAACCTTCATTTATTGGTCGTCGTATTTTTTGAAAACACAGAAATGCGTGCTTATACCGAAAAAGAAGTGAATACCACTCAAGATATTTACTTTCAAACGGTTGCTCGTCAGTTCCTTACAGAAAAACAGCAAATCGTTCAAACACTCAAACAATACGGAATTCAATCCATTTTGACTTCTCCAGAAGAATTATCTATTAATACCGTCAACAAATACTTAGAGTTAAAATCAAGAGGACTTATTTAATCCCGAGGTTTCGGATTAGCGTCAAGGAGGATTGCAATTATATGATTATCAGTGCTTTAATATCTATTGCCACGTGCTTTAGCTCGTGGATACTGAAATTAAAAAAAGAGGACTTTAGTCCAACATTGCGCTGTGATGGGCT
>CAZMEH010000532.1:0-2060 GCA_964564885.1 uncultured Saprospiraceae bacterium
AGTTATTTAGGTTATTTGAAAAATTACGTAATAAAATATTTTTCGTAGAAAAAACGCCTTGCCCACGAGGTTTCCACCAAGGTTTCGGGACAGGCGTGGCAAGCTGCCTGCCGTCAACCGTCAACCGTTCGCCGTCTGCCGATTTCTGAAACTTCCACGGTATTTTTCAAAGAACCATTATTTATTATCGACGCTTAGCCGTAAAAACACCACTTGGTTGATTAAAAATCACACTTTCCGCAAGATTTCCATTTTCTACATTAAAAATAATAGCAAAACCAGTTACGCCTTTAATAGAAAATTGATGTTCTTTTTGAGGAACAAGCGTGTAAGTCGGTTGCCCTGGCACATCTAATTTGATTAAATCACCTTCTTTGTAAAAGTTAACGACTTGACCAGCCAGTTCGTATTTTCCTACATATATATTGATATCAAAATCACCTACATCTGGTTGACGTTCAAAAACAATATCATTGACACCTGCTTGCAATGAGGCTGAAATTTCATAAATATCTCCATCTTTATTCATTCCGAAAGCAAATTTGGTGTTTTCTAGTAAGCCATTTTTTATTTTAAAAACATCATAATGATAATGTTCTAACTCCACCAATTCGCCTTTCATAATAAGTTCTAGCTGACCATCTTGTTGAGTAATTTCAATTTTACCATAAGCAGGATGTTCGTAAATGCCTAAATATTCTTCCGTTGCATGTGTTGGAATAGTATTTTTCTTTTGAATTGGATCGTTTTCTGTCTCAATTTCGGCTTTCACTTGCTTGCTTTTAGCCTGTGTATTCAAAAATCGTAAGTTCCAATCAATTTGCCCTAAACCTAAAAAACGGTCAAAAACATTATTCCTAATAATACTAGGCACAGGCGTTCCGTTCATATTAGTCAATATCACAACTCCTATCCCATCTCTTGGCAACAAACCAACATTAGCCGAAAAGCCATCAATATTCCCACCATGTTCAGAGCGAAAATGTCCACGATACGAAGTCAACATCCAACCCATTCCATAGCTTCTAAAAAATAATTCGTCTTCTTCCAAACTCCCTGGCATCGTCATTTGAGGTTGGTGCATCGGCTTGAAACTATTGATGGAGACGATTTCTTTATCTTCGAATTTGCCATTATTCAATTGCATTCTAAGCCAATTAGACATATCTTTTACGTTAGAATTGATAGAACCTGCTGGTCCAATTCCATTTATACTACGAAATGGAATCTGTCGAATTTCTTCATTTTTCAAATCATAAGGCAGCGCAAAGTCTTTTTGTTTTTGCATCGCTTCCACCGAAAAATTAGTGTTCGTCATTCGTAACGGCTTCAGTATTTCTTCTTTCAAATAGGCTTCCCAAGTTGTTTTGTTCACTTGCCCAACTACGTAACCTGCCGTTGCGTACAATAGATTTTGATATTGCCAAGCCGTTCTGAAATCTGCGGTAGATTCTAAGACGGCTAAGCTAGCTACCAGCTCTTCCCTTGTTTTGTCAGAACCATACCAAACCATATCATGTCTTGGCAAACCTGAGCGATGACAAAGAATATCTCTCAAAGTAAGGTTATCTGTGACATATGTATTTTGCATTTTAAAACTTGGCATGTACGTTTTTATTGGTTCGTCGAGATCAAGAAGCCCATTATCTACCGCTTGAGCGATGGTAGCTGCCGTGAATGCTTTGGTACAAGAACCTATTGCGAACAAAGTGTTGTCCGTTACAGGCATTTTAGAAATTTTATTTCTAAAACCGTAGCCTTTAGTGTAAACGATTTTACCATTTTGAACGATGCCAATCGCTAAACCTGGTACTTGCCAATCGTTCATAACCTGTTCTACATAGTCATCAAAGCCCTTTAAGGCTGTTTTTACATCTTCTGTTTTTTGAGAAAAAGTATCAAATGGAAATAATAAAATGACGATAAAAAATAATAAACTAGCCTGTTTTAACCTCATAGTATAAGTTGTGATTTTAAAAAAACTTCAATAACACTAAACATATTAAAAAATATATAATTCGTAAAAAATTGCAATTCAATTATTTGCACAAAAAACTATT
>CAZMEH010000533.1:0-2315 GCA_964564885.1 uncultured Saprospiraceae bacterium
AAACTATTGATAAACGCTTGATTTTCAAGACGAAGCTCATTTTTCTTTTGGTAGCCAAAGCTACCAAAAGAAAAATAGCTGAAGTATTGTAATATCAATGGTTTGTCAAGAGATTAGCAGTGAGTTTTTAAACAAGTTCACTATTACTAATCTATAAAAACAGACGATAATGAAAAAAATGAATTTTGTATTTCTTTTGCTTTGCTCCTTAATAACATTTCAAACTCAAGCACAAATTACGATTGGTGTCAAAGGTGGCTACACTAAGGCTTGGGAAAATTATGGCGATGCTCGTGATTTGTTGCCAGAAGATGCTGAAATAGATATTGACGGCTTTAATGTTTCCCTAATTGCTCAGTATCAAATAGGAAAACGATTCAATATTGGTATTGAACCTAGTCTTACTCGTCGAGGTGCGGCTTGCTTTCCTGGTTGGAATTTAGGAATTAATCCAATATTTCAGGATAACGAATGGCATTTAAGTTATGTAGAATTACCAGTTATTGCCTCTTATTCTTTGCCCCTTATTCCAAACTCGTTAGATATTGTAGGTAAATTAGGCGGTGGTGTAGCTTATTTGGTGAAAGGTGTTGCGGTTTGGGAAAGTGATTCGGCAGAACCTTGGATTAATCCAATTACAGATGCGGTAAATCGTTGGGATTATGGTGTTCACACAGGATTTGGGTTGAAAAAACATTTGGGGAAACATCAAATTATTCTTGATGCAGATATGTATTTAGCTTTTAAAGATGTTGATGAAAATGTTACTTCAAAAAACAGAAGCGTAGATATTAGTCTAGGTTATTTGTACACTTTGTAAAATATTTTCCTTTATTGAGAAACTATAAAAACCTCTTCACGTAACTTGTGAAGAGGTTTTTTATTGCAAATAAACAACTTGAATATCATCATACTTTTAAAGCCTATATTTTTTTAAAAATAATAAAATACGTTTCGATGAAGTTATCATTTTCCACCTTTTTTATTCTACTAATCAGTATTTTTCTTGTCAACACGAATACAACATTTGCTAATATAGAAGCACACGATACACCGATTGTACAGCAAAAAGAAAGCTTTGCTAAAAAGTTTAAGTCATTTGAAAACAAAGCCTTAAATCGTTTAATGACTAAGCGAGTAAAGAAAGGATTGAAAAAAATAAAGCAATTTTTTAAAACAACTATTGGAGAAAGACAGTTACTTAAAATTCTATTAATTGTTATTTTAGTAATATTGTTGGCAGGTCTAATAAGTACATTATTGAGTGCTTTACCTTTGATAAGGAACATAATTGTTGCACTTGTCTTCATCTTACTAATTCTTTATCTTGTCAAACAAATTTTATAACACTTTTTACATATTATTGAGCGTCCAAATAAATAATTGTTTATTTGGACGCTTTTTTATTGAAGTATTGTAGCGAAAACGTTTTTTGAAAACCCAATAAACTAATTATTGTAAAAAATGTTTCTAATTTTTCTACACAAAAGTATATTTTCTATTAATGAAGTCTTCTAAAACAACTTCAGTATAAATAATATGTCAGCATCTGACAGGCTGACTTATTTATGTTCCTTCATTTAAAGTAGAAATCTAATGAATCAAATCAGCGTTATAATACCAACATACAATGAGGAAGGCAATATCAAAAAACTGATCACGCATCTCAATAAAATTACTACATCTAATGTTTTAGAAATCTTAGTAATCGACTGCGGAAGTTCAGATAAAACGGTTGAAATAGTTGAATCCCTAGGCGTAAAAGCAATTGTTAGTGATTGTAAAGGTAGAGCTGTTCAAATGAATTTGGGTGCGAAAATAGCTAAAGGTGATATTTTACATTTTATACATGCAGACACTTTACCGCCTGTTTCTTGTTTCGATGATGTTATTGAAGCGATTGGAGAAGGTTACGAAATGGGTTGTTTTACTTACAAGTTTGACTCAAATTTCCTGCTGCTAAAAATCAACAGTTATTTTACTCGTTGGGATAAAATGTGGAGTAGAGGTGGCGACCAAACTTTATTTATAAAGCGAGCTGTTTTTGAAAAACTGAATGGTTACCGAGACGATTATTTGATAATGGAAGAGTACGAATTGATAGAACGAGCAAGAGAAAAATACAATTTTAAAATCATCAAAAAAGACGCCATTGTTTCGGCTAGAAAATATAAAAAGAACGGTTATTTACGTGTTCAAATAGCCAATTTATTAGCCTTTAGGATGTATCGTCGTGGCAATTCTCAAGAACAAATAGCAAATATATATCGGCGGTTATTAAAATAATCATACTCAAAAAACTAAGAATAAAATAT
>CAZMEH010000534.1:0-4770 GCA_964564885.1 uncultured Saprospiraceae bacterium
AGAAGCATTGAGAATGACAGTTCACGAAATATAACTATGGCTTCACGAAATGTAGTTTTGAGATTAGGAAAGGTAAAAAGGAATCTGAAAGGGAGGAATGGAACACTTTATGAATGCAAAACGCCATTTCGTAAACTCACTATCTTTAATGTGCTTGATTTTTCTTTTTTTTGAAAAAAATACCAAATGAAAAACGTTAAGACTATCAGTGCAATTATAATCGACGATGAATAACGAGCAAGGCGAACGCTTCGGTTGCTGATAGAAGAGTTTTGCCCAAATGTAGAAATACTCGGAACTTACAAGAACGAGCCAGAAGGCGTTTTGGCAATTAATAAATTGCATCCTCAATTGGTGTTCTTGGACATTGAAATGCCAGAATATAATGGCTTTGAATTGCTTGGTTTTTTTAGAGACGTAGATTTTGAAATTATCTTTGTAACGGCTTACAATCAATATGCGCTCAAAGCCTTTGAAGTCTCCGCCGTTGATTATTTACTAAAACCCGTGGATAGTGATCTGTTGATAAAAGCGATTAATAAATTGGGTTCGAGGTTGCAAAATAGTTCGATGCAAAACCGACTTTCGACTTTGCAAGAAAACACACAAAGCGACGTTTTCAAACGAATAGCCTTGCCCGTTTCTGATGGTTTATTGTTTGTAGAGATAAAAGAAATCATACTCCTCGAAGCCGACGGCGCATATACTTCTGTATTTCTGAAAGATGGTTCTCAAATATTGGTGAGCAAACGATTAAGGTTTTTTGAAGATGTGCTAAAAGATAGAACCGCTTTTTATCGTCCGCATCGCTCTTTTATTGTTAATATAAATTTTGTAAAAAAACTAAATCGAGCAGAAAGTATTTTGGAATTAGACAACGGCAAAGCGATTCCACTTCCTAGAAATAAAAAGACCGAATTTGAGGGTTTATTGAAACGATTTAATTTAGTTGTGAAAAGTTAAAGACGGCAAACGGTTGACAGCCTGGCACGAAACCTCGTGGGCAAACGGCACAGCATTTTTTAGTGATTCTTTGTAAAAAATCATCAATTACGGAATTTTTCAAAGAACCAAAATTATAATAGTTTTCAAAGAGCTCATTTTTTAAAAAACTAGACTATTTGATTTTTAATGATTTTAGAAAATAGGTTAATCGTTTTGAAACGGTTGACCTATTTTCTATTCTATTATTTCATTAAATTCATAAATCATATAAAACCGACTTTTACAATTAGCAAATTTGAACTATCATTGTCCTAATTAAAAAACCTGACCTCTGACAATGAGCAAAGCGAATGTTCTGACTTCTCTCATCCCGAGTGTTCGGGAGGTCTCTCTTCTATAAAATAAGAATTATGAAAATCAACCATACCGTACTTGAAAGATTTTTGCGTTACGTTCAGATTGACACACAATCTGACCCAAACTCGCCAACCATTCCATCAACAGAAAAACAAAAAGACTTGAGTCGAGTGTTGGTCAAAGAACTATTGGCAATGGGCGTAGAAGATGCGCATTTGGATGAATGGGGCTATGTTTATGGAACAGTTCCAAGTAACACAGACAAAATTGTTCCGACGATTTGCTTCTGTTCTCATGTCGATACTTCGCCAGATAGCAGCGGAACAAACGTAAAACCGATCCTTCATAAAAACTATCAAGGTCAAGAAATCACGTTGCCAGATGATGAAAGTCAAGTCATTCGTCCAAGTGAATATAAGTATTTGAAAGAGTTGATTGGACAAGATATTGTAACGGGAAGCGGTTTGACGTTACTTGGTTCTGATGATAAATCGGGTGTTTCTGAAATCATGGATGCGGTGAATTACTTCATGACTCATCCAGAAGTGAAACACGGAACGATTAAAGTTTTATTTACGCCAGATGAGGAAATTGGTCGAGGTGTAGACAAAGCCGATATGGAAAAACTCGGTGCTGACTTTGGTTATACATTAGATGGCGGTAGACGTGGAAGTTTTGAAGATGAAACATTCTCAGCAGATGCGGCAGTGATTACTATTTATGGTAAGATGATTCATCCAGGTTATGCAAAAGGGATTCTTGAAAATGCGACGAAAATCGCTGGCGATATCTTAGCTAACTTGCCAAAAGGAAGACTTTCACCAGAAACGACTTCGGGTAGAGAAGGTTTTGTACATCCTGTTTCAGTTGAAGGATTGGGTGAAAAAACAACGTTAAAATTCATCATTCGTGATTTCACGGAAGAAGGTTTGCAAGCTAATCAAAATGAATTGAGGGTAATTGTGGCTGATGTGATGAAGAATTATCCAAACTCTCGTGTGGAAATTCAAATCATGGAACAATACCGCAATATGAAACAAATGGTTGACCAACATCCGTTGATTTCGGAATTGGCAATGGAAGCGATTTCACAAACAGGTTTGACGCCAGTCAAAAGACCTATTCGAGGCGGAACAGATGGTTCTCGTTTGTCTTATATGGGTTTACCTTGTGCAAATATATTTGCAGGAATGCAAGCAATTCACTCTAAACACGAGTTTGTTTCTGTTCAAGATATGGAAAAAGCCGTTGAAGTAATTATTCGTTTGGTACAGCTTTGGGAAGAGAGAGGTTAGGTTTTAATAGAAAATGGAAAATTAAAAATCCTATTAGATGTTTCAAAACATCTAATAGGATTTTTTAATGTGGCTACCTTATCTTTTTTTGATAAAAGAAGTTAAGGTAGAAGGAAATAAATAACCTACTCGATATTGCGACGTTATTTTTCTTTCTGCCTGACGGCAGGCAGGAATGAAAAGAACAAGCTAGATTGCGTAGGTTATTTATTTCCTACTCCCTAAGGATAAGATTTAGTAAGATTTGGTGAAGAAACTATGCTGACCTTTTAGAGATTTTATATAAATTTATATTTCTTTACACATTCCTTAAAATTAAAAATAAATTTTCTAGTCAAATAAAATTAAAAAATGAAAAATGCTTTTATCTATGCTGCCATCGTTACGATTGGCGGATTTGTCTTTGGATTGGATGCGGCTCTTATCTCAGGGACGATCAAATTTATTACCGCAGAGTTTGGATTAACCGATTTGCAAGTAGGAGCAGTGGTGAGTGCGCCAGGTTTTGGTGTATTGTTTGCCTTGCCAGTAGCGAGTTATTTAACCAATAGGTTTGGACGAAAAAGTACCTTGCAATTGATTGCGGGATTATATGTCGTTTCCGCAATAGGTTCTGCTTTTGCACCTAGTTTTGAATGGTTAATAGCCTCTCGTTTTCTGGGCGGTTTAGCCTTTACATCTCTTACATTGGCCGCTATGTATATTGGTGAAATTGCGCCAGCTAAGTTGCGTGGAAAGATGGTCGGAATGAATCAAATCAACATTGTAGTTGGTCTTTCTGCTGCTTACTTTATCAATTATTTCTTATTACAAGCGTTAAGTTCAAATGCCGCTTGGATAGCCGAATATGATTTGAATAAAAATATTTGGCGTTGGATGTTGGGTTCTGAAATTATCCCTGCTATCCTTTGGTTTGTGTTATTATTTTTTGTTCCTAGAAGTCCACGTTGGCTAATGCTAAAAGGTAGAGTAGAAGAAGCAAAAGCTGTATTACAAAAAATATTGCCTGCTAAAGAAGCCGAAGCCGAATTAGCATTAATAAGTAATAATTTAAATGTTGATGGGAAAGAATCAACACTGGGCGACCAACTGAAAATACTACTTACGCCTGCTTTTCGATTAGCTTTAATTATAGGTTTGACTTTCGCTGTCGTACAACAAGTTACAGGGATTAATGCCATTCTATTTTATGCGCCAACTGTTTTTGAACAACTTGGAGGCGGTACCGATACCGCATTTTTACAATCAGTGTATGTTGGGTTGATAAGTGTAGTCGGAGCAGGAGCAGCCTTGTTTTTTATTGATAGAATTGGGCGAAGACCAATGACTATTGGCGGCTTACTTTGGGCAGTAGTAAGTTTATTGTTGTGTGCTTATGGTTTCCATAGTGCTACGTATTCGTTGACTGCTGATGCTTTAATTGCATTGCCAGAAGCATTGGACGTAAATAAATTGCAAGCTTTAATTGGACAAGAATTTGGTTCAGATATTACATTTAAAGATGCACTTCAACAAGCATTAGGAGCTGTCGATGCAAAAGCCTTTGAAGGTGATTTAGTAAAAGCGGCAGTAAATCTACCATCAACATTGATTTTGTTTGGTGTTTTGAGCTTCATTGCAGCCTTTCAATTCTCGGTTGGTCCAATTATGTGGATTGTTTTATCAGAGATTTTTTCTACTAAAGTTCGTGCTATTGCTATTCCTGTTTGTGCATTTTTGAATAGTATTGTAAGTTGGGCAATCCAACAATTTTTCCCTTGGCAATTAGCAAATATGGGTGCGAGAGATATTTTTATATTCTACGCAGTTAGTACATTTATCGGATTATTAATCTTGTCTAAAATATTACCAGAGACAAAAAATAAGACGATCGAAGAGATAGAAATGGAATTGCAAAAAGGGTAAAGTACTTACTTTATCGTTACCACGATTGAATCAACACAAAATTGCTCGTTATGACTTGTTAGCCATATACGGACATTAGTAGGTTTGTAACCGACATATGTTAATACGTGCATCGGTTGCAAACCGATACTGAAATCCGTGTATGGCTACAAGCCATAACGAGCAAAATTTGTTTTTTTATTACGTTGGTTCGAGCGAGGTAAAACATGAATGGCTTCAAGCCAAAGATTACGAAAATTTAAAGACTTTAGAAGCTGCAATTGATAAT
>CAZMEH010000535.1:0-1983 GCA_964564885.1 uncultured Saprospiraceae bacterium
ATAAGGTTTGATGGCTTTATTCACAAGAGTATTATTTTAAATATCTTTTCTACATTCTCTAATCAACTACTCAAAAACGATGAGGTTGTAAATCAAGATTTTTATTACTTCTGGAAAAATGGTCTTATCCTTCAAAAAAGTGAAAACGATCCTTTAGTTCTAATAACATTTGATACCGCAGTAGATGAAAAAACAAAACAAAAATATGGCTTCCTTGACATTAAACTCATAAAGTATGAAATTGATAACGCATTTTTGAAAGACATTGTAGAAACCATTGAGGGTATCTGTAAAGATTGGTCAACGGAAACCTTATATAGTCCAAAAGGAAGACACCTTGTACCAGAAGCAGTAGTCGAAGGATATAATAAAAAACAAGATGAGAGATTTAAATATGAGATATATAATCCAGAACTGGAAGAATATAAAACATATAATTTTAATCTTAGAAACTTTGGTCATTTTATAAAAATAGAGCAATTACCGCTTAAAATTTTTATATCATACAGCACGCAAAATACAGAATATTTAAATGAATTTGCAACACATTTAAAACCATTTGAACGAGATAAATTAATAGATACATGGTTTGATAGAAAGCTAATACCTGGAGAGAAATGGAAAGCTAGGATAAAAGATGAAATAGATAAGGCGGATTTAATTTTCTTCTTAGTGAGTCCAGAGTTTTTAGCATCTGATTTTATTATGAAAACCGAGTTACCTTGGTGTAAAGAAAGAAGAGATAATAGTTCTGCTGAAATAATACCAATTATTATCAAACCTTGTCTTTGGGAGCGATATCTCAGTAAGATGCAAGCGATAAAGAAAGAAGAACCAGTCTTACTTTATAAAGATAGAGATCAAAAATGGGTTGAGGTATTTAAACAGATTAATAAGACCCTTGAAAATAAGGGTTACTTGGCTAAGTAGGCTTGTAGCTTTTAAATCAAAGAACGATGAAAGATATTGTTGTCAGTTATCAACAATATTACCGTTGTTAGTTTTAAATACTATGTTTTAGTATTTTTATACTAATTTTTTCGTGAATTGGTCTGCATTTTCTTAATTTCGACTTACAATTTTGATTATTTTCAGCAAAACACGAAAAAACAAGATGGGTAAAACCCAACATAAAATCATAAAAGGAGCGATTGATTTATTCAATCAAAGGGGCGTTGGAGCTGTTCGAGTTCACGACATCGCAAGCCATGTGAACATCAGTCCAGGGAATTTGACTTACCATTTCAAGACAAAAAAAGAGCTCATGTTAGCTGTTTTTCAAGAGATGCGTACTAGGTTGATTGAAATGGAAGCGGTTAATCAAGGTCATGTTGAAAATGCGGAATGGGGCAAAATACTAAGGTATTATTTCCATTTTCAAATAAAATATAGGTTTTTCAATAGAGACATACTTGAGATCGTTAATATCCTACCTGAAATACGAAATGCTTACCAAAAACAACTGAAACAGATTATAGAATTTAGTAAAAATGCTATTGATGTTTATGTTCAAAATGGCTACATGAAACCCGAAGCGCACGAAGGACATTATCTGACTTTGGTGCAAAATGGTTTAGCGATTTTAACTTCTTGGCTCATACAATGGGAAGTACTTGGTGACGAAAAAATAGATATTACAGGTGGTATTCTTTCGGTAATAGAACTGTATTATCCCTATTTTACAGAAACGGGTTTGCCAATTTATTATAAAACAAAAACAGAATTGCCACTACAGTTGAAAGAAGATTTAAAAAATAGTAGAACAAGCGCAGTAATTTTTGTTGATTAAGATTAGGAAGGAGTTACTAATTTGATCCTATGCATTGCACTCACCGAGGTTTCGGATTGGCGTCAAGGAGATTATAAACAACTAAAAATCAGAAGGTTAAATGAATATTTAAAATATCTATTGCCACGTGCTTTAGCTCGTGGATAAAGTAAAAAGAAAAACTGGGCTTTAGCCCAACACAGCACAATGTTGGA
>CAZMEH010000536.1:0-2577 GCA_964564885.1 uncultured Saprospiraceae bacterium
TTGAAATATGAAAATGTGTAAATTCACTCGACAAAAAATATTTATTTATAAGTTGAACCTTTCCAACGTTTTACAGTAAAATAAATATAATTAGAAGTAGTAATACTGAAATGGTCTGATTTATGTCATACTAATTCAAGTGATGTGTTTTGAATAATTTTGATAAAAAATTAATAAACTCAAAACTCACCGCTCAAAACGTATTATTCGATTTAGCTATTTGAGCAAACAAATACGAAACAACCAATCGGCATGAAAAAAACATTAATATTAGGCTTTCTCATTTTAACAACACTAAATCTTTATTCGCAATGTGATATCATCCTTTTGATAAATAACCAAACCGATGCTACATGCTTTGGTTTAAGCGATGGAACAGTTCAAGTTTCGGCAACGACTTCTAATCTTCCAGTAAGTTTCTTGTCTAATGGAATGACCAATTCTTCGGGCTTATTTGTCAATTATAATGCGGGAATCCATAGTGTAATCGCTACAGATGATCTGGGTTGTAAAGACACGATTAGCTTTACGATTGGAGAACCGACCGAAATAACTATGACATTTACAAGCACAGAAGTGAGTTGTAATGGCGGAAATGATGGTAGTGCAGTTGCTAATCCAATTGGCGGAACTGCGCCTTATAATTTTAGTTGGAGCAACAATCAATCAAATAACACCGCTACTAGTCTGAGCGTAGGAACTTATTTTGTAACGGTGACAGATGCAAATGGCTGTTCAACGGTTGATGATGTAGAAATCATAGAGCCAGGAGAACCGTTGAGCGTATCGTTTTCAGTATCAGCCATAACGTGTTATGGAAATGCTGACGGTTCAATTATTGCAATCGTTCAAGGCGGCACACCTTCCGTCAATGGTTATGCTTACAATTGGAGTACAGGACAATCAAATTCACTGATTACAGGATTATCCGCAGGGAACTATACCGTTACTGTTACAGATAGTCGTGGTTGTTTCGTGACTGAAAATGCTACAGTTGGAGAACCTTCTCCGATTTTAAATATTGTATCTTCTGTCTCAACAACTTGTCCAAACGGCGACGATGGTCAAGCCATTATCGCAACTAGTGGAGGAACGCCAAATACGGATGGTTCTTATCAGTATTCATGGAATAATACGCCAAATAGCACAACTAATACCGCAACTAATTTGGCAGGCGGAGCAACTTATTTTGTAACGATTACAGATGCAAATGGTTGTTTTGCTTACGATAGCGTAATGGTTGCGCAGCCACAAGGAATTGAAAATGATGTTTTAATTGGAAATATTAGTTGCAATGGTTTGGCGGATGGTTCGATCGATTTGGGAACAACAGGTGGCACGCCACCTTTTCAATATCAATGGGATTCTAGTGTTGTTAATTCAAATAATAATCAGGCATTGGATTTAGCATTCGGAAACTATACGGTAACTATTACGGATTTTAATGGATGTGAAGCAACTACAACAACTAGCGTTACAGAACCTGTTCGATTAGATGTTTTGGTATTTACGGAAGATATTATTTGCAAAGGCGAAAGTACAGGTGCTGTTTCTGCTTTGGTGGCTGGCGGTACGCCGTGGTATAGTTTCACTTGGGATGACAAGCTTAGTTCAAGAGATACAAGTACTATTAGTAACGTAGCTGCGGGTACTTATTCGCTAACGGTAACAGACGGAAATGGCTGTGAAAATGTTAATTCAATATTAATAGAAGAACCAAGTCAAGGAATTGAAACTAGCTATGAAATTGACCATGTTTCTTGTTTTGGAGAGCGTGATGGTCAAGTTGATGTGAATGCAATTGGCGGTGAAAGTCCTTATGAATATAGTTTGGATGGAAATCGTTTTAATTCTAGTGACGTGTTGGTTGGTTTGAATGCGGGCGAATATATCTTGCGCATTCGAGATGACTTAGGTTGTCTTTTTACGGATACCGTAGATGTAATTGAGCCATTAGAAATTAGCTTAGAACTTGGGGAGGATCTTTTATTGAATGATGGTGATAAAGTGCCACTTTTACCAATAATAGCAAATGCTGTTCCACCGATTTTATACGCATGGTCATCAGAAGATACCACTTTGAATTGTTTGACTTGTCCTGTTCCAATTATTGAAGGAATAGAACAAACTTATCGTTATTTCTTAACGGTGACAGATTTGAACGGCTGTACAGTAGCAGACGATATTTTTGTTCGGGTGGATAAAGGATCGGTTGTTTTTGTAGCAACTGGTTTTACGCCAAACAACGATGATGTAAATGATTATTTGTACGTACAAGCTAACGAAGGCGTAGAGCGAGTAGTGGCTTTTCAGGTTTTTAATCGATTGGGTGAAATAGTTTTTCAGTCTAATGATACACCTGCAAACGATAGCTCGTTTGGTTGGAATGGTTATTTTAAGAATAGTTTTGTTGGTAATGGCGTTTTTGGCTGGACGCTTATTGTTGAGTTTGACGATGGCGAACAAGGTGCCTATCAAGGAAACACGACTGTTATTCGTTAAAAGTCACGTGTGCTACTCTTAATACACTCTTTTCTTTTTTGGATATAAAGTCATAAATATTTTTATATAAATATT
>CAZMEH010000537.1:0-5947 GCA_964564885.1 uncultured Saprospiraceae bacterium
GATTTTCGGTAAGACCGAAAAACAGCAAAAAAGAATGGTTACGGCTACTTTTGACAAATTTCAGATACTGATTACGTTATACTATTTAATCTTTTCCATTCAAAGGTGAGTAATCTTAAAGTATCTATCATTTTCAATAATGCTGCGTAACATCAGCTTATAAGATATAAATTAAATAAACTATGGTGTTAGAAAAACTAATGAACTTAGGTGTAGGAGAAAGTCATAGTCTATCAGAGGTTAAGAAAATTAAACTATTAAATCAAATTGTCTTACTTTTTTCAGCATTCGTATTTGTTAAATTATTATTAGAAATATATGTTTTTGACCTGACGGGTTCAATTCTTTCGGTTGTCTTATTGTTGGCATTTATGTCAACCTTATTCTTCCATTGTTATAAAAAAATTATTTTAGCAAGAGTATATTTTACAAGTACTTTCATTTTAGCACTGATTATTCTTAATATCTTACTCGGTCGTGACTTTGGTGTTGAATTTGGTTTTTTTCCGATTATAATTATAATTATAACATTTTTTGAGACTCAATTTATTCGATTTATTTGGCTTGCCTTTTTCTTATTCTGCTATAGTACTTCCATTGCCTTTTTACATTATAACGAACCATTATTAATTCATAATTTAAGTAGTTCTACTTATTACTTTATGTTCATAATCTGCATCTCCGTCGTTTTTCTGAGTGCTTCATTTTTTTTAAAAGAAAATAAAAAGTATGAAGTTCAGATGAGGGATTTATTGAAAAAAATTGAAACTAAAAATGAAGGTTTAGAAAATGCAAATCAAGAGTTAGAACGTTTCGCCTATGCTGCTTCACATGATTTGAAAACACCATTACGGAATATTAATAGTTTTTTGAATTTAATTGAGCGAAAAATTAAGAAAGGACAAATAGATGAAATTCCAGAGTATTTAGAGTTTGCCTCGTTGAATGCTCAAAGAATGTATCGTTTGATTGAAGATATTTTAGAGTTCTCTAGGTTTTCAAATGGTGAATTTCCTTTTATCAATGAAGATCTTAATGAAATATTTTCATTAGCGATTAGTAATATTGGTGAAGTCATTAAAAGTAAAAATGCACGGGTTAATTGTGAAAAGCTACCAATGATTTACTGCAATAGCACTCAAATGGTTTCTTTATTTCAGAATTTAATTGAAAATGGTATTAAGTATAATGAAGAACCAATTCCAAGAATAGATATTACTTGTAAAGATAAAGGCAAGATGTATGAAATATTAATTGCGGATAACGGAATTGGTATTGAAAAAGAATATCAAGATAAGGTTTTTGAAATGTTTTACCGTTTGCATAATCAAGGAGAATATGATGGTTCGGGTATCGGTTTATCATCTTGCAAAAAGATTGTAACTTATCACGGCGGAGGGATTTACTTAGAGTCAGAACTAGAAAAAGGAACAAAATTTCGTATCGTTTTACCTAAAATGAGTCAAGATAAAAGTTTGAAAAATGTTGATTGATGAGAGAGATAGTGACTACTTTAGTTGCCGCAGCAAAATCCTGCGGCAGCTAAAGTAGCCGTTACCTAATGAAAAACAATATGCAACAAAACCAAAGAAGCAAATAAGCCCAAGCCAATTTGAGCAATTCGAGGTTCATCATATTGGAATAAATCTTTCCAATTGCGCCAACTGCCTTTTTCTCCTTTTTTATCTGCGCCAAAAATAGCCAAAACCATAAATCCAAAGACAATGACAAATCCTGCACGAACAAAATAATTCATCTCTGGATAGTAATATTTCATGAAAATATTCAAAGGAACGGTTGTTAAAAATGCAATTAAAGACCATTTATGATTTGGTGCAAGCATCAACGCCGCAGCACAAATCAAGACGACAATTCCACAATTTATAAAATAACGCAACTCATTCAAGGTGTGTGTAAATGCACTTTCTGGATTGTGGAATTTTAAATATAATAGAACCAATCCCATTAAAACACCTGTGATTAAAGTGATTAAAATGGTTTTACGACCTGCGTTGACCATTTCTGTTTCGGTTGCTTCTTTATTGATATAAGGTTTATAAATGTCGATTGACCAAAGCGTTGCTAAAGAATTGAAAGTAGAATCGACCGTACTCATCAGCGAAGCAAATAAAGCACAAAGAATCAATCCTTTCAATCCTTCTGGTAAAAAAGTTTTCACTAAATAAGGAAATGCCATATCTGGATCCGAAAGTCCTTGTTCGCCTAAAATTCCGAATAGTGCGATTCCCGGAATAATGATAATCACCGCCATGACGTACTTCATCACACCGCCAACCATCAAGCCAACTTGCGCTTCTTTTAGATTTTTTGCAGCTAACGAACGTTGCATCACCGTTTGATTAGCGCACCAATAGTTGATATTCAAAAAGAACAAACCAAACATATGTGTCCACGGCAATTTTTCGTGATCTGCGGCTAAGTGCAAATGCATTTTTTCTGGCGTTTTGATATATAATTGTTCCCAACCGCCTAAGTGATTAATCGCTACAAATAGGATAACGAATCCACCGATTAACAAAATAGAGAACTGTATAATATCTGTTTTGACTACCGCAGCCAAACCGCCTAAGTAAGTATAGATAGCCGAAAAAACACCTAAACCGACAATTAAAACGCCCATTCGAGTCAGCGAATCATTTCCAAGAAAAGATAAATATTCACCAAAAACACGTTCGGCAGCGTATGCGCCCCAGAATAAAGCTGCGCCTAAAGTGATGGTTGAGAATAACGCAATATTTGAAAGAGAGTAGGCGAGGGCTACTTTTGCGCCCATTCGTTTTTTTATAAATTGAGTAATAGTTGTAATTTTTTCACTCAAATACATTGGTACAAAAACAAAAGCAGCTAACAAAATTCCTTGAACGGCATTGATCTCTAAACTAGCTTGCGCCAATCCAAAAAGATAAGCCGAACCCATCATTCCTAAAAACTGATAGCCTTGAACATTTGTGGCAATAGTGGAAAGCGCAATAGAATACCAGCGCAAATTACGGTTAGATAAGAAATATTCTTCGGTCGTCACTTCTCCTTTGGTTCTCCCAGAAAGTGCGGTTATAAAGATAATGGTAAAATAGGCAAGGACTATTATTAAATCTATCACTGGTTCAATTTGGTTTTATTGAAATTTAGGCATCGGATATTTTTAAAGCATCCGATGCCTAGTTTTTACTTTCCCAAAATAACCATTTTTTGTATTAATTCACAAATACTAGTTTGGAAACCAGTGTTTCCTGTCCATCTCGATTTGAACTGAAAACAAGATAAACGCCAGTTGCAGCACGACGACCATTATAGTCTCGACCATTCCAAATAGCTTGTCCTCCAAGCGCTGTTGTTTCATAAACCAATCGACCTTTAATGTCTGTGATTTTAACATTCGCATCTTGAACCAAACCTTTGATCGCTACATCGCCTTGATATTCTGGGCGAACAGGATTCGGGAAAACTAACACGCTATCAGCATGTGTATTTCCGCCTGTTATCGCATTAGAACGATAAGAAACTAAACCTTCTTCGGTTGCAATAAATACTTCTCCATTCTCTGGATTAATTTCTATATCAATGATCTGATCACTTGGCAAAATGCTGTTTTCTTTTGTAAAACGATAAACAGTTTCTTCGCCATTTTCAGATTGAACAAAAATACCGCTACTTGTACCAAACCATTTTCGACCTGCACCATCTACCGCAATAGCCGTAACTATTTCAGTTGCTAATAGATGCTCACCAAAGTCATCTTCTTCAACGATTACCTTCCTTCCTTGACAGCCACCAGCCGCAAACATTTGACTAGAACATTCAAAAACAACCGTTCCTTCATTTGTTCCAATCCAAACATCTCCATCTCTATCCACCGTAATACTATAAACGCTATTCGATGGTAATTCACTATTACCCGTGGTCAAAATTCGATATTTATTAGAAGCGCCACCTTCTGCATTTTCATTAAAGACAACAACACCACCGCCACCACGAACCACTAAAGCCCATTTATAACCATTTTTATCAACAACCATATCGGCAATCGTGGTGTATTCCGTTGGAAGCGGATAACTATCCCAAGTGCCATCGTTTTTGAAAACAACGATTGGTCGAGGAGATTCGTAATTACTTATCCAAAGGTTTTCCTCTTCGTCAAAAGCCAATCCTGTAACACGAGTTGTAAAGGTGTCCAAAGGAGGTGTTTGCAATGCTGAATTACTTTGGGCGTAAAGAGTAACCGTTTCTCGATTATATTCCGCTAGTCCAGCTCGATAAGAACCCGTATAAATCATCCCATCGGAAGGGCGAATTGCTATAGGAATCAAATCATTTACATCTTGAAAACTTGGGTCTGAGTTTTTATTATGCGCTGCCCATTCCGTATCAATTAAACTATATAACCCTAAACCTCTATTCAGTCCAGACCAACTACCGCTGACACCGCCTGTCGTCAGCCAAAGCTCATCATTATAAATTGATAAATGATTAATATCTTTTGTTAAAGGTGCATTATAATAGACTTTACTATAATCAAAACCATTCAATTTAAATTTGATAGCTCCTTCATTTTCATCCGCCCAGTAGAATACTTCACCATCTCCAACGACTTGTCTAGGCTGATTGACAAAACCATCCTTTGCAAGTGTTGTGGTAAAGCCATTTGTCCTAATAGCACCAACAAAGAAGTTTGTAACTAACAGCAGAAATTGTCCGTTGTTTGATGCTTCTAAATGGCGGTTGGTATTTCCCTCGTTATAAAAATAACCTGCTACGTTACCAAGTCTTTCATTTGGAAAATGTTGCCAAGCAGCACCATCATAATACATTAAAGTATCATTGTTATCTGCAAATAATCGGCCATCAAAAAATTCCATTACAGATGAAGAGTAGCCATTATTTGGTATATTTTGAGCAGTGGAATGACGTATCCATTTAGTAAAATCATTCAAATTTACACCTGGATTTCCTTGATAAATACCATTGTCGGTTGACATGTAAATTACATCGCCAATGACAGAACTAGCGTTTACATCAAAATTATCTGTAAAATAAGAGTTCGCTATTTCGTAATTGACAACATCTAATTCAACCAATCCAAAAGAATAAGATAAATAAGCAAAGTCTCCTTTAAAATGAATATGCTTGATCGTTTTATCTGAAACAAGCGGGTAACGTTTTACATCAGATATATTAATAATGAGATCTTCTGTAATTAAATCCAAATTACCATCATCGTATGCCACTAGGAGCAATGATTTTTCTGGATAATATTTAACGAGTTTGATTCCAACCTGTGTCAAGCCATTGTTTTTGTCCAGTCGTTCGGTTGAGCCTTCTTCCTTATCATAGATAACAAGGATTTGGGATGCTGCAAAGTAGACCTTATCATCGCTCTGTGTGACGCTAATGATATTGTTAAATGGGAAATGCGTTCGCCATTGCCCGATTGCTAAATCATTTTGGGCGACAACAAATGATGTTATTGATATAAATAAACAAGTCCAAAAAAGATGCTTGCTACTGTTCATAAATGAATATTTCCGCTAGTGATTAAAAATAATTGTAATGCGTGTGGCGAGAACTCGCCACACTTATTCCAATATAGTTGTGTAACGTTTTAAAACCTAAAATTATACAAAATTCTAAAATTACTCTTTCTGTAACTTGACAAAGATTCTAAAATGAAGAAATAAAGACGAATCAGAATAATTAATACATGATAATAACTTAAAAACTCATGTTACGCAGCATTATTGAAAATGATAGATATTTTAAGATTATCTGCTCTGAAAGACAAAACGCTAAATAGATAGTTAGCGAACAGCAAAAAAGAATGTGTGAAGGCGTAATTCGACGGCTTTTTGCTTCTTTTTAGCTGGAAAAAGATGAGGCTAACTCTGCGTAACTTGAGTTTTCTAAGTTATATTTTGCGTAACATCAGTTA
>CAZMEH010000538.1:0-10652 GCA_964564885.1 uncultured Saprospiraceae bacterium
ACACCTTCCCGTTCAAGTTCTACAAGAAGTACGCCTTCAAGAAGTAATAACACGAGAAGTACACCTTCCCGTTCAAATTCTACAAGAAGCACGCCTTCAAGAAGTAACAACACGAGAAGTACGCCTTCCCGTTCAAGTTCTACAAAAAGTACACCTTCAAGAAGTAAGAGTTCTTCTTCAAGAAGTGGTCGTGGTAACTAATAAAAAGGTTTGATAAGTGTAGCAGCATAAATTAAAATAAAAATTCTCTATCAATTCAATTGACAGAGATAAATAAAGAAACCAATCAATAGAAGTGATTTGTTCATGCAAATGGGTGAAAGTATAATGCTTTTGCCCATTTGTATTATATGAAGGGATGAGAATAAAGATAAAAAAATGATTGTAGCAGAAAACAGGTCATGCTTATAAGAACTGGAAAAATCATCTGCCCAATTAGTTATTTACAATATTGAAGAATTTAAAGAAGAAGAAAAATAAATATTTAGAATAGTAAATAGAGATTAATTCACACGTTTCAAATAATTTTTCAAGAAAGTCTCTGTTCTCTGCTCTCTCTTCTCTTTTCTAAAAAAAGAAAAAAGCAATATACATATGGTTTTAAAGAATAATGTTTTAATGATAATGCTACTAATATCAGCGGTAGCATTTGGACAAACAGATATTGATGCACTACGCTATTCCCGTTTACAAGTGATTGGTAGCGGTCGAACGATGGCAGTCGGTGGCGCATTTGGTGCGATCGGTGGTGATTTTACTGTTTTAAGTTCAAATCCTGCTGGGATTGCAACTTATCGTCATTCTGAAATTAGCTTGACACCTGCGATTGTATTTAATCAGACGCTTTCAGACTTTGAAGGTTTGGAGTCAAATCGAGTAGAAACTTATACGAATTTAAGTAATATAGGAATTGTATTTGGTCATGCAAACAAGCAAAGAGATAGCAAGTGGAAAACGAAAAACTTTGCTTTAGGTACTAATCGTTTAGCAAACTATTATCAGAAATTTCGTTTTGAAGGCTTGTCACAAGGCTCTATCTCGGAGCGATTTGTGGACTTAGCCGAAGGTTTTGAACCAAGTGATTTAAATTATTTTGAAGAAGGTTTAGCTTATGAATCTTATGTTATTGATAACGATCCAAATAATACAACATCGTATTTTACAGATGCGGATAGTTCAAGCTTTACTTATAAGACGCAAGATTATGAATCTTCGGGTCATTCAAATGAGTTTGTCATTTCATTTGGTGGAAACTATATGCATAAATTATACCTTGGTGGAACAATCGGAATTCCTTTTGTTCGATACAGTCAAGCGAGGACTTATGTAGAAGATGACCGTGATGGAACGATTGATTTCTTTGATGAATTGGAGTTTAGAGAACAGTTTACAACAACAGGATTAGGTATTAATGTAAAAGTTGGTGCAATTTTAAGGTTGAATCAAATGATTCGATTGGGTGCTGCGGTTCATTCTCCTACTCGTATGACTTTGTCAGATACTTATCGTTCTTCGATGTCATCGCTTATTGACTTTAACGATAATGGTGAACCTCAGGCAAATAGCGCAGATTCTGATTTAGGAAATTTTGAATATTCGCTTCGTACACCATGGCGTGCGATAGGTAGTGTAGCGTTGATTTTAAAGAAAAGCGGTTTCATTACTGCTGAGGTAGAATATTTAGATTATAGTAACGCAAATTTTGATTTTGCCGCATTCAATGGAGGAGATGAGGCTTATTTAGATGATTTGAACACAACGATAAACAGTAAATATGGCAGCGCATTAAATGTGCGTTTAGGTGGTGAACTTGCATTGTCAAAGTTTAGATTAAGAGCAGGTTATGCACTTTATGGTTCTCCATTTCGTAACGGAGTTGCTTTTGAAGATGCGGTAATTACGAATATTTCAGCAGGTGCGGGTTATCATGGTAAGGCAGTTTTTGTTGATTTTGCCCTTGTGAATTCTAGTACGACAGAAGAATATGTGCCGTATGTTGCGCCAAGTTCTACTCCGTCGGTTCTTAATACATCGAGTAATACAAACCTTGTTTTGACGGTTGGTTATAAGTTTAATTAAGAATAATATACTTAATAGTGTAAAAGTAAATATCCATTTGTTCAATTTTGAATGCATGGATATTTGCTTTTTTGCTGGTTTCTAGTTCTATTATGAGAAGTATTTAAAGATTATTTAATTTTTTCTTCACAAAGTGTCACACTTACACTTTCTATTACATTAGTTTCTGTAGAATTAAAATAGTAGATTTTATTCCTGAAAAAACAATAAGAAATTTTCCTAATCATTTTTTCTAAGATTTGGTTGGAACAAAGAAGCAGTGGTTTAGATAATTGAATACTTTATTCAATTAATGAAAGTCTCCATTAGGAGGCTTTCCTTTTTTTTGCCTAATAGAAAGAATCGAAGGTTTCAAATAAAGTTATAGAAAACCACAAATCACAAAATAAGTCATTTACTACATTCATCGCTCGAAATACCTCATTCACCATTTTCAACATCATAATTTAGTAACCATACCGTTTTAATCACATCTTAGTAAGTATAAATTTGTATATTAGAATATATAAATTTTTGCAAAAACTAAGAATAACAAGTTTTGTTAACTTGAATTGTTTCCACACAAATAAGAAACAAATAAACTCATTAACGATGAACAAATTAATTTTAATGTTATTGATGTGCGTGTTTACTACTGCTACCACATCATCCCTATTCGCACAAACCAGCAGTAAAACTAAAAGCTCAACAGCTAAAACGGAACAACCGATTAAGCGCTACATAAACAATGCTAGCACGGTTAAAAGTGTGACTAAAAATACGAATACTAAGAAACAACGTGTTAATAAGGTACAGCCTAAAAATACACCTTCTAAAAAATCTAAAGTAGTTCCAAAAGCTAAAAATGCTAAAAAAGATTAAGGTACTTTAGTGATGGATGATTCCTTGAAAAATCCGATGGAAGTTTCAAAAATTCGCTAACGGGACATGACAAGACGCTTTTTATACGAACCGGGTTAATTAGAGATTGACTAAATAGAAAATAGGCATAGTTTACAATTTTGTAAACTATGCCTATTTTACTTCTTAAACAAGTTCCCTTTAATAAGTACATATTAGAGCATATCAATCACTAAAAATCAATTGCTCTTATATTTAAATTGTACTTGATCGCTATACTCACTGTCTGCATTTAACGTAATCCATTTATTCGGGTGATCCTTATGTAACATGGCTATCTTTACGGTTTTAACTGCTGTCTCATTATTGGTGTGTGCAAAGAGTACTAAATCATTTTTAGTCTTACTATTGACCTTTAGTGTGATGATTTTTCTCTTTCTAGTTAACTTGTACTCTTTCAAGATTAATCTATTGTTATAATAAATCGAAACGACATCTCCGTCACTGCTACTCTGAGCGTTCCAAACAGCAATTTTGATACGTTTTTCATTAACTTCTAAAATATTACCTGATTTTACCATTCTACCATTAACAACTGTTTTAGTACTGATAACAGGTTGTTCCTTTATTTCCTCACCAGTATCTTGTTCAGGCGTAACATTAAAAAGTATAGAATTTGAACCCTTGATTTTCATTGCCGTCTGACCTACGGTTTCTTCCTCCATATTAATATCAATACCTTTATCTGCAAAAGCCATCGGTTGACTTGGTTCTTGATTAGGTTGTTTTAGAACAAATAAACCTTCTCCTGCTGTTCCAACCCAAATATTATTACGTTGATCAACTGTCAACGAGGTAGGATGATTACTTGTGAATCCGTCTTCTTTACTATAGATATAAGGAATCCAGTTGTGGTCTAAACGCCCTAATAAACCGCAAACCAACCAAAGACTTCCATTACTATCATAACACATATCTTCTATTGGATTTGCACTAAATTCCATCGGTAATGCCAATTCGTCCCAAATAGCATCTTTGAATCTCCAAAGACCGCCATCACCAGCCGCCATAAGTTCACCTTTGTGTTCTTCTATTGCAGAAATATTTACCTTTCTAAGATGATTGATCCATTTGCCATTCTTGATTGTCATCAAACCTTCTTCTGTTCCAATCCAGATTTGATTATCATTTCCGACGTGAATATCATTGATTCTATTGCTAGGTAATTTAGAATTACTGGTTGTGTATTGCTTATTATCCTGCTTCGATTTCAAAGAAACTCTATACAAACCATTGGTCGTACCTAGCCAAATGTTACTTCCTTCTACGTCCATGCAAGTGATTAATTCATTACTTGAAACGGTAGTAGAATAGGAGACATCTTTATCAAACATAGCGATTTTGCCATCATAAGTGCAAACCCATCCACGTTCGTTTTCTCCCATTATAGCATTTAAAATACCATAATCCTTCATCATTTTAGTCTCTTCTGAATAATCTTCAATACGATACAAGCCTTTTTCTGTTCCAATCCATTTATTATTATTAAAATCAACAACAATAGAATTGACTGGGACATTTTGAATAGAGCTATGTTGTTCGATTTTAATATCTATATCTTGAGCTACTAAAAGATTAATAGCAAAAAGGCTAAAGATTAAAAGTGTATATTTTTTATCAAACATGATGTTTTTATTTATAATTCGCTGATAGTTTTTGAATATTAAAATGTATAAAATTGAAATTATACGCTTTACACATTCCTAAGATGGATTCAATACACCTTTGGCAACTATTTTTTCCATATAAGTGATTTCGTAAGAATACTTGACATTGTCGGATAATTCAAATTTGCCTTGTGTACTTAGCTTGTGCGTACCTTCATAATAGCTGATATTTCTACTGTGATAAGTCTTTGGTACTAGGAATTTAATCTTGCGGACTACTCTTTTAGTTTCTTTATCATACAAAGTAAAATAAACAAGTACACGTTCACTCGTTTTTTCATTAGGAAGCTGAAAACAAGCGGTAATAGTCATGCTTTCGAGGTACTTACTCTCTGGACCCTCTTCTTTTCCATCCATCACAACGTCCAATACATCCCGAGTAATCGGTGCTTTGTATTGTCCAATAATTTCAGAACATTTTTGAGAATAATTATTTATCAATTCCTTAATACTTTCTTCTTGTTCTCTGATAGTCATATCAAGATACAGTTGAATCGTATCGGAAACGATCGCAGCTTCCTCCAATAAAGCGTTGGTTGATTTTAGAATTCTGTTGTCTGTTGCCAGTTTTTTATTCGCCTCTTCGAGTAGTTGAATAGTCGTTTCTCGCTGTTGTATGTTTTGTTCTAAAGCCACTTTATTGGATAAAAGACGTCGACGCTCCACCATAAGTTGTTGTATGTCATCTCGACTTTTATCTTTTTTATTTGTTATCAAACCGATTTCCTTAGTTAGGGAATGGTTTTCACTTTGAAGACGCTTAATAATAGCGTCGGTTTTATGCATTTGTTGTTTGTACTCTAAAAGTAAAATCTCAAGTTTCTCATTGCGATCCACAAGTTCTTGAGGATTTGCCCGCTTCTGAGCCCAAGTAGTTCCTACTATTGATAGGAGAATAAATACTAGAAGTCCCTTTTTCATCGAATAGTTTTTTTTGATATTAATTAGCAATGTGTGTTTGTTTGTGTGCTCTTCTAGTGTGTGTGATGGTAAGTTAGTTATTGAACTTGTTCATTGTTTTATCTAAGTGAATCTGAAACCGTACATGCACTTAATCAATCTTATATTTTGATTGTAGCATATCTAAACTTCCTTTCAAGTGTTCAAGAATCGTCTTAGCTTCTTCAACATCAATCTCATCTGACTTCAATTGATTGATGGTAATCTCCATTGAATCATACTGCGTTTCTAGTAGAAACTTAGCATTTTTCAAATAGATGACTTCTTTCACTAATTCGAAAGTATCTTTATTTATTTTTGAAAAATCCGTCAAAGAATCTTGATATAGTTCGCCTTTCTGAGTGACCTGTTCAATCTTTTGGTCAAGATTTCCCTGATAATTCGTTAAGTTCTGAAGCAAAGGAGCTTTAGCCGAGTTAGTGCATCCAATGATGAAAAAAACAATAACTAACAGTACTATATCCTTTTTGGATAATAGTTTCATATGAATGATAATTTAGAGAAAATGTAAAAATATGATGAATACCAAAGCACGGCAAGGTCAGCTATGAAGATAGTTGGACTCGTTAGGAAGTAGGAAATTGTTATTTATTTGTTGAGTGTTTCTTTGTTTGGACTACAAATATAATTAAGAGAACTTGAAGTATGTATTTTTTTCATATGTATTTTTTGCTATGTATCAATTATACGTGTTTTTTTCACATGTTGCTCATATATGTTAATACAAACTATGAATTTGTCCTAACTTTTCCATTGAAACAAAAACTCTGACACATATTTGTCCTTATTCCAATCCAATAATTGATTTGAATCGGGAAACATTTCTTCTAATTTTAAACTTGTTGCTATTTTTTTACAGGAACGAATGAATAATTGTACTAAAATTGGATTTTTAAAATTGATATATTGCGGCTTATACGCATCGGTATTTCTAACACGTAGCCTATCTTTTGACAGTTCTTTTGGGCTTATAGTATAAAATCCTTCTAACGGGAGGTTGTTTTCCTTCACCCAATTCAATATTCTTTTATAAAGAATCCATTCGGTTTCGTGTTTCTGTTGTGCTTGCGGAATATTTTCTTTAGGAATAATCCATGTTTTTCGCTGTATCGTAATTTTATGTTCAATCACGATTCTTGGAAAAACCTGTATTTTGTTTCCATTCGTAACCAAATCATTAACGAGATTAATCACTTGATGGATAGGAGAGAAGGCAGCTGCTGAAAAACTACTCAATAATTTAAATAATTCAGAACGTCCAGCCAATGCCAGAAAGCCTAAATCAAACGGAATAATTTCTTTTCCCGTCGAATGATGAATCAATTTTAATTCATTATTGATTAACGTGATTTCTATTTCTTTTAGTAAAAGCTGTTGTTTTTTAGGAACTTGTACATTTCCATCTAATAGCTTTATTTCAAAAGGCATCAAAGGCGGATGAATATTAGCATTAAAAAATGAATCGTCGTTAATTTCTGCAAATAACCGTTTTTGATTATTATTCCTTGCTTGTAGTGCCGTTGTAATGTTTGTTGGAAACAAATGAAGAAATCGACTAAAATACTTTCCATAACCTGGCATCGCTGAGTTCAAAAAACATTGAAATTCATTTCTATTTTTATAAAGCTGAACGAATACGCTATGCGATTGATTTGGTAGTTTTGTATTTAAAACGAGTTTTGGTAGTTTTTTGATTTCAATATTTAGAATATCGTTTTCAATTACAATTGTTTTTTTAAATGTAGATTTCCATTTTTCAAAACCTTCATTAAAATCATTTTCTAAATCATTATTGCTATTGTTTGATAATTTCCACTTTGCAAATGCTTTATAAAAAGTTAATAAATCAACTTTTCGGGAATCTAGGTCTAAATCTAGTTTTTTAAAAAAATAAGTCAATTGCTCTATTTCTTCATTTCGCTGAAACAATTCTAATGTCTTTATAAAAGTATTTAATTTATTCAAAATCGTTTCAATATCACTTTTAGAAATGCTGGTAGAGCTCCGAACGTAATAATCCTCATACAGCAGATTCATTTCATTAAACGTCAATTGGTGATCCAATTGTTTTTTGAAAACCGTTTCGTTATTCGTTTTAGAAACCTTTTGAATTTGCTCAAATAAGACATTAGAGGCTTTAAAAGCTTTTTTTAGTAAATTTCTACGTTCTTTAAAATTTAAATTAGGGTAAGCTTGTTTAGCTTCCGAAAGCTGTAATAATAGTTTTTTCCAATTGTCGGATAACTCAGCATTAGGCAAGTTTGTTAATAAATCCAAGGCCTTCCATTCCCAGTTGCCATCTAAGCTAGAAATATTCATATCAAAAACGAGTAGCCCAATGTCCTGCAATTCGAAAAGAAAATTATCTAAATCATCTTCCGCAGCATCGACTTCTTCTTGAAGCCCTTTTATTAATTCTCCAAATAAAAGACCTTTTCCATTCTCCAGTTTTTCCAAAACTAATTGCACCACAGGATTATCGTCTATTGTTTGAAATGCTTCAATATTATTGTCATTCGCTAAAAATTCATAGCCATTTTCTAACCTCGTCAATGTAGAGTTAACAATAATTCGCAAATCTTGACGCAGCATTTTATCTTGAACAATAGAGTTTTTAAAACTTTTTAAAACATAATTATTAATCCGAACAAAAGACTGATTTGAGGAAAATTCAGCATTTTCAATCAAAGAAGATTGTTCTTTAATTTCCGCTAATCCAATTTGATTAAATGTGCTAAAAGGAGAAGTCTTTGTTGCTATTCTAGTCAAATATTGAACAATCGTTCGTTCGGTTTGCTTTTCTTTTTTACGAAAACCAGCAATTTCTTTCTTTTGATAACTCGTAATTCTATCCAACAAAGACGGCGCAGAAAGCACCAAACCATTTGTTAAAGCAGATTCCTTTGATAAATTTTTGATATTTTCTCGGATGAGAATGAGTGCCTGATTGAATTGAATTTCTAGTTCAGAATTATTTTGAAGCGTTTCAACAGATTGGTAAATTTCATCAAACAGCGATACATTAATACAAAGCGCATCCAATTTTTCAAAAGGAATGCCGCCAATTCGCATTAATATAAAAGGAAAAATGTTCATTGAAGTATTTGAATTCTAGAACTAGATTAGACGTTTGACGTTTTGAAACCTACCGTATGGAGACAAGTATCAAAATAGTAACTAAGAATATATATTCTTAGTTACGAAAATGCACAAAATTTTGAAAATCAAGCAAATAAAAAATATGTGCATACCGTAGATTTTCAAAAATGTCAAACGCCTAATTAGCACAAAAAAAGAAGAAACCCACAGCAATTTAGTGAATTTCTTCTTTTCAAACTTTATATAAAGACAAATTTTATTATCTCTCTTCTCTCAGCGAAGCAATTTCTGTTCTCTCTTCTTCAAAAAAAACTACGGGCGCAACGTTCCAAAACGTCTTGGGAAAGGAATCGTTTCACGAATATGCTCCAATTTACAGATCCAACGCACCATACGTTCCAAACCTAAACCAAAGCCAGAATGAGGAACAGAACCGTAGCGACGTAAATCTAAGTACCAAGAAAAGTCTTTTTCGTCTAACTCGTGTTCATCAATTTTGCGTAACAAAATATCAATATCCGTTTCACGCTCAGAACCACCAACGATTTCACCATAACCTTCTGGCGCAAGCAAATCAACACCTTTTACATGAAGCGGATCACCTTCTACTTCTTTCATGTAAAACGCTTTGATGTTAGTAGGCCAGTTATAAACTAAAACAGGCGCATCAAAAACTCGTGTTAAAACCGTTTCGTCAGAACCACCAAAATCTTCACCATCTGGGAAATTTTGAGCCGATTCAATCCATTTTGGAATATTACGAACTTTCTCTTCCGCTGTTTTAATATCAGATTTCAGGTTATCAATTTGGCTTTGTAAGTGATTACGTTTACCTTTTTTGACACCGCCTTTGATGATTTTTTCGTTTTCTGTAATTTTAGTATTCGCAGCAACAATAGAATCTTTAGCAGCTTGTAAATCTTCCTTTTGAAGCGTAATTGCATTTTTGCCATTCACTTCTACTTCTCCACGCAAAATCTTGATAGACTCTTCGTAAGAAACACGAGGAAAAGCACTTTTTACACTTTCCAAACTAGAAACATCTCTACCAAGCGTTTCCAATTCTAACTTACATTTTTCAACAACAGTAGTGACAACATGACGAGTAAAGTTCTCGATTAAATCCATGTTCATCTCATTTGTGTAATACGCCATCTCTGGTTCAATCATCCAAAACTCCGCTAAGTGACGAGGCGTTTTTGACTTCTCGGCACGGAAAGTTGGTCCAAAAGTGTAGATCTTACCCATTGCCATCGCCATCGCTTCACCATAAAGCTGACCCGATTGCGCCAAATAAGCTGTTTCACCAAAGAAGTCCGTCTGGAATAAATCCGTCGTTCCTTCACAAGCACTTCCTGTGAACAAAGGCGAATCCATTTGAACAAAACCTTTGGCTTGAAAAAACTCATGAATTGACATGATAATCGCATTACGCACACGCATAATCGCCCATTGTCTGCGAGAACGCAACCAAAGGTGTCTGCGATCTGCTAAGAAACTCGCTCCGTGTTCTTTTGGCGTAATTGGAAAATCCGTTGAAAGGTGAACCAATTCAACCGACGTTACTTGCAATTCGTAACCACCGATTTGGCGTTCATCTTTACTCACTGTTCCCGTGAAAATCACCGAACTTTCTTGCGTTAATCTTTTTGCTGTTTCAAATTGCTCTTCGCCTACTTCGTCTACATTGACAACACATTGAGCGAAACCTGAACCATCACGAAATACCACAAAGACATTCGTTTTACTATTTCTTGAGTTAGCTACCCAACCTTTAACGGTTACGGCTTGTCCTTCTAATGTTGAAAAATCATTGATATAATGATGCATGATTTTTTATATTTTGCGTCTTTTTTTCCTAATATTAATAACCTGTCCTCCTGTACCGTCGAACCTGCCTGCGTCTGGCAGGTTTATTCGACTAGGTGTAGTCACTAGTATTTGATA
>CAZMEH010000539.1:0-7837 GCA_964564885.1 uncultured Saprospiraceae bacterium
TAAGAAAAAATTGTACTTAAAGCAAATTAATCTAAGTGTATAAATCAATTTAACACTTAGATTTTTAGGTTTTGAAGATAATCAAAAACACAACTAGCCTTCCTGTTTCCCTGTATTGAACTTGTTTCAGTATAGCACCTATCTTTTTTTCTTCTAACCTAAATTAATTACATCGCTATGATTAAATTCAAAACAACAATTTTCTTATTATTAACGGTATTGACGTTTAACGCTATTGCTAATGGTACGAATAATGACGACGGTAAATATGGAAAATATTATGCGCTAGTTATTGGTATCGATAATTATTCTGGTGAATGGGCAACACTTAAAACACCTATTAATGACTGCCAAGCATTGAATGGAATTTTGAGCTCAAAGTATAGTTTTGATAAAGTAACAACACTTTATGATGAAGAAGCTACTCGTAAAAATATCATTAATGAGCTAGACAGAATTTCTCAAAACCTTACCTCAAACGATAACTTATTTATCTATTTTTCTGGTCACGGAATGGAAATTGGTAACGAAGGTTACTGGGTACCATCAGATGCTAGTACAAATGACCGTGCAACTCTTATTGCAAATAATGAGATTAAGATAGCATTGTCTAAAAGTGTGGTAAAGCACGCTTTAGTAATGGTAGATGCTTGTTTTAGTGGTACAATATTCAAATCTGGAAGTGCGTCATTCATGGTAAATCAGTCAGAAACTTATTATGATGAAATGTATGATATTCCATCAAGACAAGCGATTACAGCTGGTGGTTTAGAGCCTGTTGCCGATGGTTCTGGTGAACATTCAACTTTTGCTAAGTTTATTATTAAGAACTTAAAGAAAAACCAGAAGCCTTATTTAGATGCAACTGAATTATTTCAAAGAATCAAAGCGCCTGTTCAAGCTAACTCTCCAAACGTTCCACGTTTTGGGCACATTCAAAATACAAATCATGAAGGCGGTCAGTTCATTTTTAGAATTGATAAAATTAAAGGACAATGTGATTTTAGCGGTGTAGAAATGAAGGAAGGTGAGAAAATCATATTTTCACACAAAGGAGGAATGCTTCATGCGCTTGTACAGGAATACGATAAAAAAGTCTACTACGAATGGGTAAAAGGAACAAAGGTGATTGAAGGACAATCTACTCCTGCCCTTAAAGTAACCGAAAGCGGAACTTATACGGTTCTAGTAACGACTGATGACGATTGTGCGGATGCACGAGTGATTGAAGTTACCGTAGCTTTACCGACGTTAAGTGTCACTGTTCAAGAAGGAAATGAAGTGACTTTTACCAATTCAGGAATTTTACATGCTTTAGTGACTAGAGATGAAGAGGTCGAATATGAATGGTCTAAAAATAATTTTATAGTTAGCCAAGATAAAAACTTGAAGGTTATTTCTTCTGGTTTATATGCCGTTACACTTCGCCTAAAAGACGGACGTAAGATTGCAACAGCTAACACAACAGTAGTTGTAAAAGAAAGAACTTATACGGTACGTATTGGTGATAATATTCAACGAGTTGCTAGGAAATTTTACGGTGATGAAGAAAAAGTAAACCTTATTTACGAAGTGAATAAAGAGGTCATTAAGAAAGGTGAATTATTGAGGGTTGGTACAGAGTTGTCTGTTCCTTTAGACGAAGGAGGTGAATTAGAAGCAGTGAGCAAGTTAAATATTGCAAGAGTTTATCTTTCGGCAAACGAAGATATGCCACCGTTTAGCCAAGTTGGTTTATTGAATAATGGTATGTTGACAGATATTGTTAAAAGTACTTATAAATATACTAAGCAAATTCCTGTCGTTGATTTTGTATCGGGTAATATGGCTCGTTCAAATACATTTAGAGGAAAGAGTACAGCTTCATTTCCTTGTGTTTATAATGCACAAGAAGCTAATTTCTTCTATTACTCAGATCCAATTTACCAAGGGTTAACCGTTATCTTTACAAACAAGGAACAACTTGATCCCAAAGCAAAGGATATCAAGTTCACTAAAGATAGAGACTTGCGAGGATTGACTGTAGGAGTAGTAAGAGGTTTTGAAGGTAAGAAATTATCAGAATTGAGAATGGGCGGCATCATCGGAGTATTAGCTTTCAATTCTTGGGAAGATTGTTTCGAAGCAATGAAAATTGGAAAGGTTGATATCGTAGCAGCACCACAATCAGTTGGTTTGTATATTATCAAAAACTCTTCTAGCTTACAGATTAAAGATTTCAAAATGTTGGAGCAGGAACTAGAAGTGACTGAATTTCATTTAGTGATTTCTAGAAATCACCCAGATGGTGAAGCTTTAATCAAAGAATTTAATTCTTCATTGAAGGAATTGAAAGAGAAAGGCGAGGTTTCTAAAATTCAAAATACACACATTGATATTATTCAAAATTCTAACTAAGGATTCGGATATAATTAAATGTTGCATCATTACGAAAATGAACGGACAGATGACTACTTGTTGTCTGTCCGTTTATTTTTGAATTACTTACATATTATAAATTAATTTTATATATTAGCATAGGTAATGGCAAAAAATAAGCTTGTCGAAATGACTGACTTACTTTTTCGTCGTTCCAAAGGTTCTTGTATTCCAGCTAAAACAAAATTTTAGAAAGCATTAATTATGAAAAAAATAACTTTACTTCTATTAATAATATTTTCCGCTCCATATATAAGCACTGCAAGTAATTTTCCGATTGTAGATAGTCCTACTTATAAAGCATTATTTATAGGAATTGATAATTATAAGGTCAGTAGTCTAGGTAATTTACTTTCGTCATCAAAAGATAGTCGATCGCTAAAAAATGTATTAGAAAGAAAATATGGTTTTACGGACTCAAATGTCTTAATGAATGAGTCTGCGACTAAGCAGAATATTTTATCAAGTATTAGAAAATTGGCGTCAGGTGCGGCAGAAGAGGATCATTTGCTCCTCTTTTTTGCAGGACATGGTGCTGAACTTGACAATGAAGGTTATTGGGTGCCAGCAGATGCAAGCTCATTAGATGCTTCTGAATTAGTTTCAAATATTGACGTGCAACAAATCATAAAAGCAACAAAAAGTAAACATGTTTTGATTTTATCAAATGGTTTTTTTGCTGGAAAAGCATTCAAATCACCCAGCTTTTTTATAAATAATGATGGCTCAGAAGGTTATTACAAAAAAATTCAAATGCTGATTTCAAGACAAGCTATCACATCTGGTGGCGCTTCGCCGACTTTCGATGCGGATGAAAATAAATCGGTATTTACTAAATATTTACTTAAGTTTTTAGAGGTTAATGAAACGAATGTTTTAGATTCAGGAGAATTATATGAATTGATTAAATATCCAATTTTTTCAAATTCGCCAAATATGCCCCGTTTTGGACATTTACAATATACTGGGCATGAAGGTGGACAATTTGTATTTAGGATTTCTGAGAAAAAAGAGAAAAAATTGACTGTTAATACACTAAAATCAGCTATTAGTAGTCCAGATAAAATAAAAAAAGAACCTAAAGTAGAAGTGTGTAATTTAGAGACTTCGATAAAACAAGGAGATAAATTAATTGTAGATAATTTGGACGATGTTGCGATTAATGTTGAATACAATAATAAAGCTGCAACTGTTCAATGGCTTTTTAAAGGGAAAGAAATAGGATCTGCCAAAGAATTATCTATTAATGAGGTCGGAAAGTATGAGGTAGTTGTTTCAACTACGGCAACTTGTAAGAAGAGCGCAACGATTACTGTGGCACAAAAAGAAGTTGATTTGTCTAAGGTCGATGTATTTATCGAAGAAGGTAATAGTGTTGAATATACGATGAAAGGAACACTTTCTGCGAAAACATTTACTAAAGAAGCGATTGAATACGAATGGAGGCTAGGCGGATTAGTAGTTTCTGATGAGCCAGTATTAATGGTTTTTAGAAGTGGAGAATATGAAGTATCATTAAAATATAATGGAAAAGAAATCGCTAAGGATCATTCGATGGTCATTGTCCATCCTAGAACATATACTTCGGTTCAAGGCGATACACCGAAAAAGGTAGCTGCCATGTTTTATAGTGATGATAAGTTAGAGAGCCTTATTTATAAAGCAAACATTAGTAAAATTAAAATAGGAAAACCGATTCCTATCAACACAAATTTAGTGATTCCTGCTAAAGAAGAAGCTCAACAAGGTTTATCTATTAAATCATTAAATATTGCTGGAGTATCTAATTTTGCACCTTTCAGTAGTATAGAATCTTATAAGAATGGTATCGTAACCGATATAATAAAAACGGTTTTTAATAAAATGGAGCAAACAAATGAATTTTTATTTGTTCCATTGACAAAGCAAGGAAACTTAATATTAACGAATAAAGTTTTAGCAGCTTACCCAATTCGTAAAACAGCGGAGAATTTGAATAAATATATATTCACAAAGGAATTATACCGTGTTGATAATGTGATTTACAGTAGGGCAGCGGAACCGTTTGATTATAGCAACAAAAAAAATATTAAAAAGAAAAAAGTTGCTTTTGTAACAGGAAGCGACATAAAGGAAATAGATGAATTATTAGCTAGGAGGTATATTAAAGTTCGTCCTTGTACCAGTTTAGAGGAAGCTTTCAGACTGCTTCAGCGTGAGCAAGTTGATTTAATCATTTGTTCTTCATTAGGAGCATATCATGTTTTTATGAATAACGAAAAAATCAAGCAAGAGGCTTTTTACTTAGTTAATCAACCGATTGGAACAACGTCGTTGCACTTAGCGGTTTCTAATAGAAATCCTTTTGGATTCGATATCATAGCTAGTTTTAATGCTATGTTTGAACAACTAACCGAAGAAGGTATCATCATAAAACTGATAGATGAACACTTAGATGAGTTTCAGAAAAGACCATAATCTTTTGGTTCTTTGCTTCCAAACACTCCGATTAGCGTCAAGGAGATCAACAATAAACTGAATATCAAGGTTTTAAATCCATTACCATCCTGTCACTCGGGATGGCAATAGATTTAAAAAACAAAATAAATAATTGACAATCAATAATTTATAACCTCCTTGACGCCAATCCGAGACTTTGGGATATAATTCTTTAAAAAACTCCTTAAACGAAAAAATATTTTTTGTCAAAAGTGAATTCTAATTTAAGCTCACCTACTTAGTACTAAGTTTCTCCGTGTCTTTGTGTATCCGTGTTTCAAAGTAAAACACTATGCAATCAATTATAATAACTCAAGGTTTCTAATTACTTTGATTAATAACATATCGGCGGATACTAAAAATATTGATAATAAACATTAATACAATTGTTATAAATGCTACTAAATAGACTAATCTATTAAAACCAAATTCAATTTCAAACCCTTGATTGGTTAACCATTCTATACCATAATACCTTAATGCCATAATGCTAACAATAGCTAAGCCTAGCGAAATAGTCAAGATGAGGAGCATTCTTTTGATAAGGATTGAGCTGACTATATGGTGCTGATAACCGATTTCCATTAGGCGTTTGATGTCCATTTTTGCGGAGACAATCATTATCCTGAAATTCAACGTAAAAACCATCAAGGCTAGGATTAAAATCATGAGACCGATAAAAGCAATGACAGAGATAATAATATTTAGGATATTACTCGCTCTGTCTCCAATGAGTTTTCCGCTGCTGAGCTCTAGTTTTTCCTCTTTAATAAAATCTTTAAAATCAGTACTGTAAGGGTTTTTGACCTCAAGCATTAATTTGGTCATTGGAACTATCTTGCTAGAGTAATGCTCGTTTGACCAATCCAAAAATGATTTTGGTACTAAAATAGAATTGATGCGATCGCTAAATCCAACAATTTTACCATTATAAAAATCCATTAAACCATTATCACCAATGATTCTAACTTGAAACTTAACTCGTTTGATAGTACTTTGAGTGAAAGGAGGTAAGCCACGGGTTGGCGCAAATCCAAAATTGTACAACGATAAATAATCTCTGGATAAGACAATTGGAATAGTTTGATCTCCTTTAGACCAATTGAACTTAGCACTTTTTACATCTAAGAAATTATCAGGAATCGCTTCAAAGAAAAAGTCGGAACGAAACCCAATTTGTGGAACTTCGGCTAAAACTTGATATTGACTAGAGCTAAATGCCGCCACTTGATTTACAAAACCTTGTTCTTTTATATTATCTATCTCTGTTTCACTGAAAGAAGGCGCTCCACTTATGAGACTTAGTAAACTTACTTTTTTATTAACCGTCAAAAAATTGCTTTCTTTTCCTTGAAGTACCGTTTGTAAATCAAAATAAGTTTGCGTAGCTACGATCAACAAAAAGAAGCCTATGATAACGCCAATCATAGCGAGCCAAAGTTGACGTTTTTTTTGTTTTGACCAAAGTAGCTTATCCAGCATGATTTTTTAAGTTGGTGATTTTTTGATAAAAAACTATTTTATACCTTATTTACTTGCTTTAATTTAAAAATGAAGGAATGAATGAGGTTTTTTGCACAAAAAGTATGAAGCAGTTTTTAAAATGCTGTGCTAAAGATAAGTTGATTTTTAGTGTAAATATAGCGTTCTAAGCTAACGAAGGCTATAAAATAAGAAAAACCCAACAAGTAATACTTGTTAGGTCTTCTGCCTGAGCGGGAGACGGGACTCAAACCCGCGACCCCGACCTTGGCAAGGTCGTGCTCTATCAGCTGAGCTACTCCCGCTAATTCGATGCAAATATAGGATATCTTTTTGAATCTACAAAGTCTATTCTAAAAGAAAGTAGTTTTATTTTCAAAATATTTCTCTTTTTTGGTTAAAAGTACCTTTGTAAGTAAACAGAGCCACCTTTTTAAGTAGATTTAATTGCCCTGACCATTTTAAATAATAATTTAGGAAAGAAACGTCGAACGTAAACAGCTAGTTTCTCTTTACCTCTGGCAATTAAAATTTCTTTTGAGTTGTTTTCTATTCCTTTTATAATTTGTCTAACGCATTCTTCTACAGAAATACCGTTTTCGATGGCTGGATCGGTAACGCCGTGATTATTTCCATTACCTTCTAGTGCATTTTTAGAGATATTAGTCTTGGTAGAACCTGGCGCAACTACTAGGACTTCAATATTATCTTGAAAAACTTCTGCACGTAAACTATCCATAAAACCAATAATAGCATGTTTTGCGGCACAATATGCACTTCGCATTGGAGTACCTAATTTGCCTGCGACGCTGCTAATGGCTACGATGCAGCCTGTTTGGCGTGTTGTGAAATGTGGTAAAAGTGCTTTGGTCAGATAAATAGCTGCGAAATAGTCGAGTTCCATGATGCGTCTATCGACATCAAAGGAAGTGTCTTTTATCAATGAGCGTTGTGAAATTCCAGCGTTATTTATTAAAACATCAATTGTTCCAGCTTGCGTTAAAATATCGTTTACCGCTTGAGGAATTGCTTCTGTTTTTAACAAATCCATTGGAAAGACAATGTGATTATCACCTTTTAATATTGCTTTGGTTTGTTGTAGTTTCGCTTTATTACGAGCGGTTAGGATAATTCTATTACCTAATTGGGCGAGTTGTATGGAAAGTTCTTTACCGATTCCGTCAGATGCGCCTGTTATCCAAATGGTTTTATTGCTAAGGTCTTTCATTTACTAAAGTTGAATTGTTGTAATAAGTATTTTGCGAAGTTACGTAAAGGTTTTGTGATTTCTCGCAAAGTTACGGTAAGGTTTCGCAGAGGGCGCAAAGCAAAATTTAGAAATGAAAATGTATTGATTGCAATGAAGAGATGTATTATTCTGTGTCAGATTTTGAAGAGTTGTGGTTTTGTGATTTCTCGCAAAGTTACGGTAAGGTTTCGCAGAGGGCGCAAAGCAAAA
>CAZMEH010000540.1:0-18130 GCA_964564885.1 uncultured Saprospiraceae bacterium
AATTCTTATTTATAAACAAGTCTATTAAACATAAATAATTCAAATACGAATAAAAGAATAATTGTCAATATGGATAAACAACTGACAGTAGTTCCGACTACGCTTGATTTGAATGATCGTCTAGCAATCGTCTGGGACAATACGAACAATATTCTTAGTCTAAATAATCTGGCAAACGAAGCGGAGTTAATTTCAAACAATTGTTTGGCATTGGCAACGCAATCGAACGAAGCCTTGAAAACGCCATTACAGCTTTCTGTTGAGGAAACGTATTTGCATTATCAAGTTGTTTTTGAATGGATGGGTGAAGCCAAACATTTTATGATAGCTTGGCGAGATGTTGTTTTTGAGCAATATAAAGGCAATGCTTTTCTTTACGATAAAAAAATCACTGAAGAGCCTTTACTAGAATTTAAAAAACAGTCAGAATATTCTATTAATAAGGTAGGAATTGACTTATTGACTAAACTGGAAGCTTACCAAATCAAACCTGGTCAGGTAACTTATAAAATAAAACAAGAACTAAGGCAACAGATCAATCTTAAAAATCCGTACCAGATTTATGCTAAGCAAATTAAAGACTTGGTGCAACAATGCCAAGACTGTAATACCAGCATACATATATTAGAAAAAGGACAAGGTATTTTTCATCAAGTAGAACGATTATTGGATAACAATATTAAACAAATTCAAGATCAGGTTCTTCATTTAGAAAGTGTACTTGAAGAACTCGTTCATGACTTGTCTAGTTCAAAATATCCTGATTCAGTATTACAATTACAAACGGTTATAAATGCTGAAAGTAAAATCAATTTTGATAATTTGCAAACAGATTTTAATGCAAAATTAGATGAACTGGTAGAACAATTGATCCCTAAGTTGGAAGTACCGATTTCAGCTCGTGCAGGTACGATGGTGAAGCGTGAAATTGGATTGCAACGCTCTGTGAGACGTTGGTTACAGTCCGAGATTAAACCGCTGCTCTATGAAGTTTGGGAAATTAGGGATCGATTAACGACTGGTGGAAAGTTGATTTTCATGAATCTTAAAAATCAACTCAACATTCTAATTGCTCAGCAAGAAAATGAACATTCAACTACGAAAAGTACGGTTTCTACTGCTTTGATAACAGATACTTTTTTGTGTCAAATGAAAGAGCAAATAAGAGAGCTAGAGAACTTGAACCAGCTAATTCATGAAAGGTTAGAAGAGGAGTTTAAGCTGTCAAATGTTTTTGATGCCAGTAAACATTTTCTGCCTTTACTAGCACAAGCCTCTATTAATCAGCTCATTTTTAGGCAAAATGATATACAAACGATTCTAAAGGACACTTGGAACAATCAACGTCAAAAGCTTCAAAACTATCAGTTTCCATTAGAACAGGAAAAAGAATTGAGCATTTCAGAGAGAGTTGTGCGATACGTTACGCATAAACAAGGAAGTATTAAAAATGATTATTATCAAAATATTTTTTTGACGAAAGGCTATATTGGTGAAGCCTTTTGGGTCGGTCGAGAGGAGAAGATAACACGAGTAGCGAAAGTTGTTGATAATTGGCACAATGGTTTTCGTGGTGCGATTTTGCTATCAGGAAAGCGACTATCTGGTAAATCATTATTTGGAGAAATCATTGTCAATCGTTATTTTCTAAACCGTACCATTAATTTATTTCCAAATGCTAAAGTAAAAATTGGTCATCAAACCATCAAAACAACTTACGACTTAGGGAAGGCATTGAATGCTGTTAAAATACAGACTAAAAATAAACCGTATTGTCTGTGGATTGATAATCTTGAAATGTGGTGGGACGTGAATATTTCAGCGAGTAAAAACATTAGACAACTGAAAAACTTCATGGATAAGCATTCTAACCAATTGTTTTTCATTATTTCTACAAGCGACTCTTTCAAAGCTCATATTGCGAAAGCACAAGAGTTTGACCGAGTTTTTCAGGCGGAGATTACAATGGGCACTTTTCAGTTTAATGACTTAGAGAAAGCCATTTCTATTCGTCATGGTGCAACTCATAAAACGCTAATTGACCAAAATGAACAGCCTTTGTCTAGTCAGCAATTCAGAAAAACGGTCAAGCAAATACACAGAGAAGCGAACGGAAATATTGGTGAAGCCTTATTTCTTTGGAGTAATTCCATTCAGAATGTCAAAGACAATGACGTTAGGTGCGACTTTGAACCCAACTTCAATTTTCCAGATATTCTGAATGCCAGTACTGCAACGTTATTAACTTCGATTGTTTTGCAAAAACGAACCAATGAGTATCGCTTGAATAAATTATTTGGTCCGGCGTATGATCAAAAGTATGCTAGTTTGGTCAAACGATTATTAGGTGTTGGCGTTTTAACAAAGAAGATGGACGGTTGGCTAGAAGTTAACGAACTGGTCGTTCATGAAGTTATCGACATGCTCAAACATAAAAAATACCTCTTGTAATAAATTACGAATTATGAACTCCTCTCACGAGGTTTATCTGAGTAATTACGAATACTTGTGCCTTGTATTTGCTTTTCAATTACACACTTGTATCATTTCACAGCGAGTTATCGCCGTAAACATTCTAACATTTACAAACAATGAATTTACCCGTATTTTCTTGGTTAAATTTTCTTGGTGCGACCATCATTTTGCTGTTAGCTTATTTGCTAATGGAATTGGTGCATGAGTTGTTGAGTAGGCAACTAAAGAAAAACGAATGGCTGGTAGGATTGAAAAAAGGTTTATACACCTTACTAAGGGTTTATGAAATCATTGTATTTCTGATTTTAGGAAGTGTATTCATATTCATCAATCCAGTCTTGCATGGTGCTATATTATTGGCGGTTGTACTGTTTAGTTTTTCGCATATCAAAAATTACGTTAGTGGAAAAATAGCTTCGCTGGACGATAACTTATCTGTTGGCAAGCGATTAGATATTGGTACAGCAAAAGGTGTGATCGTTAAAATGGGACAACTTGGCATTCAGTTAAGAACCTCAACAGGCATTCGGTTTGTGAGTTACGCAAATCTTTTTTCGGAAGGTTATAACTTGGTAGCAGTCGAAGAAATTGGTGGTTTTTATCAATTTGAATTGTTGCCAAAAGATAAAAAGTCCTCATCGAATCATATTCAACGATTAACGGATGAGTTTTTAATGACGCCATATATCGACCCTAGCCGTCAACCTGAGTTGATTTTTACAGATAATGCAACACAGACGATGGAAGCTAGGATTCTTATTAGAGAAGACAGCAATTTGGATGATTTGATACAACTCATCAACGGATGGGGCTATCAATGTAAGGTAAAAGAAGAGTAATTTTTAAATGGACAATGGACAATCGACAATTGACAATGATTTTTACTTTCGTTGTCAATTCTCAATTATCCATTATCAATTATCAAAATAATAATGGAAATATTTACTTCCTATAATTTAATTATTGCAGCATCAACGGTTATTATTTGTTCGTTTTTCTTTAGTGAGTTAGCTAATAAGACAAATATTCCATCTGTTTTGATGTTGATCGTATTGGGTATTGGCGTAAAATTCGGAATGGATGCGCTCAACGTACCCGATCTTGATTTTCTTCCTGCTTTAGAAATATTAGGTATTGTCGGTTTGATAATGATTGTCTTAGAAGCCGCACTCGAACTCGAACTAAAACGAGAAAAACTCATTCCCATACTGCGAGCCTTTGCCATTGCGCTGGTCGGTCTATTGGTTTCTATGTGGGCAGCAGCGTATATTTTGCACAAATTCGTTCCAATGGAATGGGAAAATGCTATGATTTACGCCACGCCACTTTCTATTTTGTCAAGTGCGATTATCATTCCTAGTGTAGCTGGACTGAGTGAACAGAAAAGAGAATTTCATATCTATGAAAGTACATTTTCTGATATTCTTGGTATTATGGTATTCTATTACCTTGCTGTACAAATGGATCATTCCGCAGAACACGGTGGCGGCGGCGGATTAGTCCCGTTCTTTTTGAATTTAGCGTTGACGATTGGAATTTCATTGATTGCGAGTTATGCGATTATCTTTATTTTCCAAAATATCAAAAGTCATGTGAAGCTATTTTTAATGATAGCCGTTTTGTTATTATTATATGCACTTGGTAAGAAAATGCACTTGTCTTCGCTGATTATCATTTTGACATTTGGATTGGTGATTTCCAACATGAAAGTCTTCTTTCAAGGCATACTCGGCAAATGGCTAGATTTCAGTAAAGCGAAACATATTTACGAAGGTTTACACATTATTACTGTGGAAACGGCCTTTGTAATACGAACCTTTTTCTTTGTCATTTTTGGTTTAACGATTACGCTATCTACGCTCTTAAGCGCAGAAGTAGCCATGATTAGTATTTTAATTATCGCTACTATTTATATTATTCGTTTGGTGGTTTTGAGAATTGGTGTAGGTGCTGATTTTAGTCCACAAGTCCTCATTGCGCCACGAGGATTGATTACCATTTTGTTATTTTATGCTATTCCAAAAGAAGCAATTGTGCCAGAATTTAATCCTGCTATCTTGCTATTTATCATCATTGGAACGAGTTTAATCATGACGTTTGCATTAATCGTTGATAAACAAAAAACATCGAAAGCATTGCGAGAAGCAGAGAATACGCCTGTTGGTTATTCGAAGTGGAAAATGCCTATAATAGAACCTAAGAAGGATTAAGGTATTGAATAATTGAACAGCGAGATCTCGCTGTTCAATTATTCGATTATTCTTTTATTTAGCTCTGTCAATATTTTTCTGCCAAACTCTAAATACTTTTTTGTAGCACAATTATTGCAATATCCTTTTCAGTGCAGCCATGTTTAATAAATAAATCAAATTAAGATATTGCGCTTCATCTTTCAAGCCTCTAGGTAAACTATCACCTACGCCATACCATAGTAACCTGAACCAAATACTTAAATCAATATAGTCTAACAAGGAAATTAAAAAATTAGCTAGTGCCTTAATCCATAAATAACTGACAACTATACTTTAATTTAAACAATTAAAAATCAACAAGTTCTGTTTACTACTAACTGTCGACTATTTACTGCCTACTGCACTAGTACCCTGCTCCTAAATAACAAAATCTTAAAATTAAAAAAACAAGGATCTTTAAAAATTGTATTTTGAAAAACAATAGAAAACAAATAAATATTATAAAGAAAGTTAAAGAACTTTGGTCAGATATTTCTGATTATGGGCTAGAAGAAAATGCTTCTTATATTGAAAAAATCAGGGTTAGCGTTTTAAATCGAGGTATTATTATTGTGCTGGTGCTACTATTAAGTATTTCTCTCTCTCACCTTTATCCTTTAGATATAAAATCTCTTTTATCAAGATTTGTAGTAATATTTTTTTTATTTTTCTTATTACAGCTGAATAAGAGGAAACAACATAAAACCTCTCGCTTAGTACTCAACTTGATTATGCCTCTTTTAATTCTCACGCTAGGTATTTTACATGGAGCACAAACATCGGTACAATATAACTTCCTTACGTTTATTCTAACGTCTTTCTTTTTTCTTGAAAAATTAAGAACCAAATTATCTTTCGCATTTTTCAATTTCATCTTATTTTTAATATTAAAATATTATTGGGAAACCTATCCTTCCATTTTTTCTGCAGAATTAAGTCCTTTCTTAGAGGTGACTACTTTTATCATTACCGCCTTCGTCATTATGTCTATAATGTATCTTTTCTTAAAGCAAATTGAAAAATATAATATAGCGAATATAAAACTGTTAGAGACACTTGAAAACAATAATCATAGACTAAAAGTCGCCAATGAAGAATTAGAACGGTTTGCTTACATTGCCTCTCATGATTTAAAAACACCATTAAGAACCATTATTAGCTTCACAGGTTTATTAGAAAGGGATTTTAAAAGGAATAAGCTAGATAGTTTTCCTGATTACTTTACTTATGTGAAAGAGGGCGCAAGGCAAATGAACAACTTGATAAGTGATACTTTAGAATATTCAAAAGTAAATCACGAAATCATTCTCGAAAAAAAGAAAATTGACTTAAATATAGTAGTCGATAATATTAAACTGAATTTAGTGCAGAACTGTGAGAATCAAGTCACTATAGAAAAAGACAACTTACCTATAGTTTTAGGAGAAGAAGGTCAAATGGTTTTGCTTTTTCAAAACCTAATTGAAAATGGTTTGAAATACAATCAAAATGACCATAAAATGGTACAAATTACTTCAACATCAACGCCAGAAAAAATTCTCATTACCGTAAAAGATAATGGCATAGGTATTAATAAAGACTATCACGAACAGATATTTAATATGTTCAAAAGGCTTCATACAAGTAATGTATATGAAGGCACAGGTCTAGGATTGGCTATTTGCAAAAGAATAATTGATAGAGTAAATGGCAAAATATGGCTAGAGTCCGAAGAAGGAAAAGGAACAACTTTTTTCATTGAATTAGTAAAGGATTAAATACCATTTAAAAGGCTTTTCTTAAATTTGTGTTATCGTTTTGGTTCGCTAATAATTTAGATAATCAAAGAAGAATCATTTTTACACAAACATAGAATAATGGAAAAAGTATTGACTTATAAAGGTGCTGTGATGACTTGGGAATGCGATTCCAATCGCCATATGAACGTGATGTATTATATTAATAAATTTGAAAATGCTGGACGAAATTTTGATTTGAACTTAGGTTTGATGGAAATTTTGGACATTGACACAACTGGCATTGTGGTATTGGAACAGAATATCAAATATCTCAAGGAATGTTTTGAAGATGATTTATTATATGTAGAATCTACGTTATTAGCTGTTGGAAATAAAACGTTTACGGTTTTCCATGAAATGCGAAATGGTCGCACAAAGGCTTTAGTTAGTACGATGAAACTAGTACTTGTGTTATTTGATAAGATTAATAGAAAGGCTTTACCACTGCCTGTTGATAGAAAAAGTGAATTGATTAAATTGATTAAAAAGTAATTTCTACAAGACCAAGGGTCGGACTCCTTATCCCGATAGGAATCGGGAGTCCGACCCTTAATTTCATTTAAAGATATTAAAAAAGCCAATGCCAAAAAGAACGCTTTACTTTATAAATAGTCGCTGTTCCTGAATATTCATTGGCAACGATGACTAAGTTTTTCTTCAAATGGTTTTGCTTCTTTGAAATGAAAATAATGCCTTCAGGTGAAAGGTCTTTCATCGTCGTTCCTGTTTCATCCAGACTATGTTGATAATCTACAAAGTAAGCAGCTTTAGGATTGGTAATATTATAAATCATAATACCGCCTTGACGTTCTAAACCGATAAAAGCAAACATATCTTTTCCGATTTGTCCGACCGTTACAGCTTCTGGTTCTGGTCCTTTGTCATCACTTCGGCTGTCTTTCTTTTCAATATTACCTTCATTCCAATTGAAAATCTGAAAATGAAACTGTGCAATATATTTTTCAAAATCATTACCACTATCGAACACTAATTGACCTTTCTCATTCCAAATAGAAAAGGAGCGTGCGCCGTAAGAATAAATCGTATCAACATCGCCATCACCGTCAGCATCTCCAATTACATCTGATTTAAATGTCTTCAATCGACCGAGATTTGATTTCTTTTGTAATGATTTAGCATTCGGAAATTTTTCAGCATCTAACTTTAATTTACGAACTCTAGTTTCAGAATTATAACCATTGTACTCAACCGATTCACCTTCGTTTGCCGTTACATAATAAGTATTTCCATTCGTACGATAAGAGGCAATCGCATCTGGTTGATAAGCGCCGTAAACGGGAAAAGAACGAATATTAACCTTATCGTCTTTGTCAGAAGCGTCTAAATCATTATATGGTTTGAAACCTAAACCAGCATATTTGATGATTTTTTTCTGATTTAAATCTACAAAAACAATCACGTTACTTTCTTGACAAGTCACCGCAGCAACCGTTGACATTGGATTAATTGCCACATATTCTGGTTCTAAATCATATTGAAAAGTAACGTTAGGTTGGCGAATACTTCCGAATATTTTTTCTGGCGCATTCGCAAAATTAAGCGTCGTTACATCCGCTTGCGAAACATTAGAAATACCTTTTGAAATATCAATAATAGAAACCGAACCCTCTGGATTAATCGTGTAAGCGTCGTTTGGTTCGCCTTCATTAGCAACGATAATCTTGGTTTTGTCTGGCGAAACGGTAATCATATCAGGCATTGCGCCAACTTCTACCGCTTTGATATATTCTCCTTTTGTAGTATAAAAAACGACTTTACCATTCGCCTGTGGATTCTTCGCTTCAACGGCTACTCCTACGTAACCATTGCCCAAAACAACAACACTATTTGCGGTACTTCCGTAAGATAAAACGTCTAAATGTCCAACTGACTTAGGTCGCTTAGGATTTGAAATACTAATAATATCAATCGAATCCGTTGCGCCATTTGTAATGAACAGACATTCGGTAGCAGCGTCATAGCTAACTATTTCTAGAGCTTCCTCTCTCCCATCGGTATATCTTCCAAGTTCTTTTAGTTGAATTTCTTGAGCGGTGAGATTGCTGATGAGGAGCAGTAAAAAGAAAACAAAATGAATTCGCATTGATATTAAGTTTAAGGATAATTAATTATTGAAACAGATATTTGACGTTTTGAATACGTCAAACATCTTAATGACTGCAAAATAACAAAGGATTTTTATTTAAAAATAATATATTTACAGCTATCATTTTCAAATATTAAGAACAGAAAAATAAGAACGGGAGTGACTAATTTAAATAATAATGAAAACGCTCTTTTCTCGGTTCTCTCATTTCTGTTCTTTTTTCAAAAAACTTATCCAACTTATGAAAAAATACTTATCCATATTCATTCTGCTCCTTTCTGTATCAGTCTTTGCACAACAAACAATAGAAGACGCATTGTTTGACTTACCAGATATTCGTTTTAAGAATATTTCAAGAGAAGGTAGTTCGATGGTTGTGTACGAATGCTATGTCAAACAGCCGATTGACCACAAAGACGAAAGTAAAGGTCATTTTTATCAAAAAATACATTTGGTACATGTTGGTTTTGATGCGCCAACGGTTATGAATACCAATGGTTATAATTTGAATTACGGAAGAAACGAAGTTGCTACCATTCTGGATGCAAATTATATCAATATTGAACATCGTTTTTTTGGGGAATCAGTGCCAGAACCGAAAGACTGGAAATACTTGACGCTAGAGCAGGCCACCGCAGATTTGCACCATATCAATCAGATATTCAAAGAAATCTATAATAAAAAATGGGTAAGCACAGGAATTAGCAAAGGCGGACAAACGACGATTTTTTATCGTTATTTTTATCCAAACGACGTTGATGTTTCTATGCCATACGTTGCGCCATTGAATTTAGATTTTGAAGACAAGCGCATTTATAAATTCTTGGATACCATTGGTACAAAAGAATGTCGTGATAAAATCTTCCATGTTCAAAAGACACTTTTGAAGAATAGAGAAGAAGTTTTAATGAAATTATTATGGTTTGCCAAAGGTGCGGGTTATGATTTTGATTACTTAGAAGATTTTGAAAAAGCATTTGAATATGCTGTTTTAGAATACTCTTTTTCATTTTGGCAATGGGGCAGCGATTGCAACGATTTACCTACAGGCGATGACGTAGACTCTTATATTCGGTCATTTTTAGATATTGCAGGTTTGTCTTTTTATGATGATAAGTCCATGGATTCATTCGGGCCACATTATTATCAGGCAAGTACGCAAATGGGTTATTATGGTTTTGAAACGAAGAAATTTAAAAAACTAATTAAAGCTTTACCTAAAAATCCACACGCTTCATTTGCACCAAAAGACGCTGGAGAATTGAATTTTTCTAATAAATTGCCAAAACAAGTGGACAAATGGCTCGAAAAGAATGGAAATAATTTCGTTTATATTTATGGTGCAAATGACACCTGGTCTGCCACTCGAGTAATTCCTTCTGACCAAGTGAATGCATTATATTATCATATGGCAGGAAGAAGTCACGCAGATGCTCGCATCAAAAACTTAACAGACAAAGAGAAAAAACAGTTGGAAGAAACACTAGAAAAATGGCTCGGTGAAGAAGTAGATATGAGTAAATTGAATTAAAGTGCATACTACTGTATATTTTAGAAAAGAGAGACCAGAGACAAAAACTGAAACTTCTAATTCATTGGTTATCAATGAAAAAAAATATGAAAAAAATCTCTCTTCTCTGTTCTAAAGAAATGTACAGTAGTGTGATTAAGGTGTTAATATTTGATTCTCTAAATAGGTACTTTTCCATAAAAATAATCTTACATTATTGAACCGCAGGATGTCGAAATTGAATTTCGACATCCTGCGGTTCAATTTCATTCTATAAGGAAACCCTTACCTCAAAATAAAACCTTCTCTTATTATATAAAATATATGTAGATTTGTTTGTATATTTCAAACAAGTTCATCATAAATAAAAAACTTCATTCGTGGTTTGTCCAAATTGTCAGCTCGCTGATATACAAAATTCTAAAATCTGCCCTCGTTGTGGCGAGGCTTTGCCCGTTAGACGAAACCTAAGCGAACAAGCCATCGAACTGATTAAAGAAAAAAGTATTCTTAAAGGTAATATTGTAGAGTATCAAGTTCGAGAAAAGCAATATCAAAATAAGGTTAGCCAATTAAGAACTTATGTTGTTTTACTAATTATCCTATTTCCAATTAGCCGTTTTGTTTGTAATCGTAAGCCACAACCTAGTATTTCAGATTACTCTAGTAATACCCTCAATCAATTTGCAAATGAACAAATCAAGATAAATAAATACGTTACTCAGCAATTGATTATCGACGAGCCAACATTCCTGTATATTACCAATTACGGAGACAATCCAGCAAGTCTTTCTAGGGCGTTTTACAAAACAAGTATTTATGCGGACACTATTTTAGCTGATAATTATATTTACAATGATCAGCAAATTCCGACAGGAGATACTTTGATTCTTCGCAAAAATCCTAAACAAGGATTAGATAACTTTTTTGAACAAAAAGCATTGCAAAAAGCTGCATTAAGAAAAGGTAAGACTAAAAACCTCTATACGCTTAGCGACCTCATAAATGAATAGCCTGTAAGTACATTCACGACTTTAGATTTACGGTTTCCAATACTGCACAGTCAAATAGCCTACGGCGACCTCTCCCGATTTCTCGGTGATTTCTCCATGATTACTCACTCTCCGCAATAAGTACCTTATAAGCTACTTCATTATTAAAAAACAAGGTTTTTTTGATAAACCAACGTTAGGGCAGACTAATCACTAATTACCAGAAAGCAACTACACCGAAAAATCACTAAAGGGCTCGAAGAGCCACACATTAATAACTATTGCCTTAATTCATAAATAACTATCTATTTACTGCCTGCTGCACTAGCACGATAGAAGGGTTTCTAACGAAAAAGAGATCGTGCTTAAATCTTCTTATCAGTTTTAAATATATTCTATGTCACGGTATTCAAAAAAAAGCACCTAAAACAAAGAGGTATTAGTAACTATATTGTGTTTAGATTTAAAGATAATTATCACCCAAAAAGAAACCTAAAAAATCGACCAGCCATAAAAACTAATTGAATAGATTGACAAAACTGTGATAATTTTTAAATAGTTTTCAATCATCCACATATTAATATATTATATATTTGTAAGGTGTACCCGTAAAAAAAATAAACTAAAACATATATTTAAAAAAACAAATTTAATGTAATAAAATGATGAAGTATATTCTATCAAATATCTTTTGCATTTGTGTAATTGGACTTTCTGGGCAATGCCTAGAAGGCGATTGCGTGAATGGTAAAGGGACGTTTATAAATGCTGATAATAACCTGTATATAGGAACTTTCAAGAATGGAAAATTAAATGGAAAAGGTGTTTGTCACTTTTCTTGGGGCACTAAATACGTTGGAGGATGGATTGACGGTAATTTTAATGGAAAAGGTGTTTATTATTATCCAGAAGGAAAAATAGAGCAAGGTATTTGGGAAAATGGTATTTTAACTCTTGCAAGTGAGACCACTCAAAACTCAAAATTTCATGCAATCGTAATTGGCATTAATGAATATGACGGTAATAATAATCTAAAATATGCCGCAAGTGATGCCAGGTCTATCTATGAATTCTTAACAATGTCGCAATTTTCTACTTATGCTTCTGGCGATATTCGTTTATTACTGAATCAAGGTGCGACTATCGAAAAACTAAAATCTAGCTTAACAACTATCAAAGATCAAGCTGGCGAAGATGATATTTTCATGTTTTTCTTCTTTGGAAATGGACAAAATAAATCATTAGAATTGGTTGATGGTACACTTCAATTTTCAGCATTGACTGATATGTTTTCTACTGTTAAAGTATCAGAAACCATGTCATTTTTTGATTTAAGTGAATTAAATGAAAATGAACTATTTACCATGAAAGAAGCAACAAAGAGTCAACCTCTAAGCGTAAAAAACAATATTATTTATTTAGAAAAAATAAAAGAGAATACCATTGAGTATGATGGCTTGAGATTTGGAGTTATGAAACACTATTTGTATCAAAGCCTAAGAGGTGCAGGTGATACGAACCTTGATGGAAAAACTAGTATTGAAGAAATCCATAAATACCTATCTCGAAAGATTGTTTCTTATTCTGACGGTTATTTAGTACCAAACTTATCGACTACAAGTACATCGTTTTTAGATGATTAATATTCAACGCTCTAGTCTTGCTTCATTATTTTATCCTATTCCTTCTTCGTTTATCACAACAAATCATTTTATCTTCGCTACGCTGCAAATATTTTTATTTGTACATTTCTATAGAACTTGTTTAAAAATTTAAGTAATTCCTAATTCAGCGATGAAGATTCTTTTATATAATGATACTTATAAGCATATCGGCGGCGCAGAAACTTACTGTTTAGAACTTTTGGCAAAACTGCCTAATTTTGCACACGAAGTCAGTTGGCTATCTCACGGAACAGATGAAGCGCACGCAGCAAATCATTATGTTCTTCCTCATTTCAATCAAGGAAAATTCAATTATTTCAAATCGAAATACTTCTTTAATCCAAAGGCTTACGAAGCCGTAAAGCAGCAACTGCAAGTGATAAAGCCCGATGTTGTTCATTTACATCATAATCGGTTTTATACTTTTTCCGTGCTGAAAGCTTTAAAGGATTTAAAAATCCCGACGGTTCAGACTGTTCATGATTATACGATGTTGTGTCCTTCACAGTATTATCCAGATTTGTATCACGAGAGCAAAACATCAGAAAACAGGAGAGATAATTGTCAATTAATTTGCTCTCACGGAACGTGTTTACCAATGACACAGCGTATCGGTCATCGCTTTGCACATGATCCAAAACGCCGAAGTATTCGCAAACAAATTCCAACTTTTATTGCACCATCGGTACAACTAAAATCATATTTGGAGCAAGCCGAATTTACTAATGTTCATTATTTACCCTTTTTCATAGAGGAGGAACAATGGTCTTTTGACGCTAACCGAACAATGAAAAACACTGTTTTATTTGTTGGGCGAGTCGAAACAAACAAAGGTATTTATAATCTGATTAATGCAGTTTTAGATTTAAAAAAAGACATTCCCGATATTCAATTAATAATTGCAGGAACAGGCGACGAGTACAAGCCGATTTTACAAAAAATCAAATCTGAAAATCTTCAAAATACCGTCAAGGCTGTTGGTTTTATAGATTATTCTAAAATTGGAGATTACTATAATCAGGCGAATGTTTTAGTTGTTCCGTCTTTGGATATGGAACAATTTGGATTGATTGGAATTGAAGGTTTAGCAAGTGGAATTGCTGTTATTGGTAGTAACATCGGAGGTATTCCAGAATGGTGTATTCATGAACAAACAGGTTTGCTTTTTGAACCAGAAAACACCAATGAACTTAAAAATGCCATTGCTAGGGTATTAACCAATGATGGTTTTTCTAGTAAATTGACCACAAATGGGATGCAATTTATTAAGCAGAAATATAATGTAGAACAGCATTTTATTGGTTTGATCCAGCATTTTGAAAATGCAAAACCGATTATTTAGGTCGTATAATAACAGGTTTTCCAAGTTTTGATCCCGATACCTATCGGGATTGAAAATCATCTGTTAAAATCTATAAATTCTTATAAACTAAAGCCGCTTCATCACGAACCTTTTTCAAAAACGTCCTAACTGCTGTGAACGAAATAATCTTATTCTTAAAGTAAACTACCGTCATTTTAACTTCCTTTTCAGTCGCTTCCAGGTGATTAAGAATATTCATCAAATGCAGTTTCATATGTCCTTTTTGGATGCCAACCGTAGTCAGCGAACGAATCGCAGCGAAGTTTTGCGCCAAACCAACCGTAGCCGTAATGCACATCAATTCTTTTGCCGTAGGATTACCCAGCATTTCAAGCGAACGTTTAGCGATAGGATGCAAAGAAGTCAAGCCGCCAACCGTACCGACTGCCATCGGAATATCTAACCAAAACTTAAAAATACCGTTTTCGATACTCGTTTTTGAAAGACTGCGGTATTGACCATCGCGAGCAGCGTAAGTGTGTCCGCAAGCTTCTATCGCTCTAAAATCATTTGCAGTGGCAAGAATAACGGAGTCAATACCATTGTAAATACCTTTATTGTGCGTTGTCGCACGAGCCGTGTCAATATTCGCAATTCTAACTGCTTTATCAAATTTGAAAGCAAACGTTTCTGCACTCATCGTGCCATTATCGAACATTCCTAAATCTTCGATTGGACACTCAACGTAAGCACGAACCAAACAATCAGGTGTGTAATTTGACAAAATTGCCATGATTACGTGTACTTTGCGTTCTTCAATTTTTAATGCAGGATGATGTGTAATGAAATCTATTAAAATCTTACCAAATTCTTCTAAAACAGAATTGATGAAGTTTGCGCCCATAGAATCGCAGGTTTCAAATTCCACTTTGATTTGGTAATAATTTGGTTCGAGATGTGTTAAGTTAACTAATTCGATATTGAGAATACCTCCACCACGCTTTTGCATATTGGCTGTGATATGCTGAGTATCTTCGTGTAGCAATTTTTTAAGATCTGGAAAGATAGCTACTAATTTTTTGCTATCGCCTGTCCAATCAAAATGAACTTGTCCAACTTTGGTCGTCCCGATGATTTCAGCTTTGAAACCGCCACGACTTTGCCAAAATTTAGCAGCACTAGATGCCGCAGCAACGACAGAACTTTCTTCAATTACCATCGGCACACAATAGGTTTTACCATTGATATCAAAGTTTGGAGCAACGCCAAAAGGCATGTAGTAGTTACTCAATGTATTTTCACTAAACTCGTCAAAGACTTTCTGCTTTTGTTCGTCATTGTGCCAAAAGCTCATCAATTCACTAGCTACTAACTCAGGATTCTTAAAGCAATTTTCCGCTACCCAGCGCAATTTTCCTCTTTTTGATAGTTTTGAAAAACCAGAAATCGACTTCATTTGAAATTGTTTAGTTGTTAGAAAGACAAGGTATAGAAGGAGAAAGTATTGAAGTATTGAGCGACTGAGTAATAAAAACTCATCTCTCCACACTTCAAACTCAACGCCTTATACTAGTCCCTTATCTTCAAAAACGCTTGCGCCACTTCAAGACCTTTGACTTGCGTTTCTATATATTTATATAAAGTTTCATAGTCACCTTGAGCGTGTTTGAGAAACGCCGAAGCTTGACCATAAATACAATTTGTTTGCAATTTATTAATAAGATAATAACCATCCAAAAAAGTACGAATGCCGCCAGAGACAATTACTTGTTTACATCGTACCTTATCTCCTAAATCAGCTAAGACACGATTGGAGATATTCACCATATCTTCTGCACTATGTCCGATTTTCGCCAAATTGCCATACGATTCTTGCATCATATCACTACTACGAAGCAGTTCTAATAGTGCAAAATTTGTACCACCGCTAGCAGCAAAATCAATCGCTTCTATTGGTAATTGAAATAAGGCTTTTAGGCTTTCATAACCCATTCCTTGCCCCACTTCTTTGACAATTATTTTGATATCTAACTTGTCAATTAGTCGTTCGATGGTTTGTAAAGGTGAATATTTAAAACGATCACCTTCTGGCTGTAACCATTCCTGCATCGGATTGACATGAATGATTAAACCATCTGCACGTAGTTTTTTGAGTAAGTTTGTAATGATGTAAAACTCCTTCTGTTCGATGAGTTGTTCCAACTGTGCCACACCTAAATTAGCGTAAAGCGGCTGATCACCAATAGCATCACGAACGTCAAAATCCTTGAGATATTCATCAGAATACAACAATTGACGACAAGAACCCAAACCCATTCCCATTCCAAAATCACCACAAGCTTTTGCTAAATTATGATTAATGGTCTTTGCCACCTCTGTTCCACCTGTCATACTGGAAACCCAAAGCGGCGTTTTCATTGTTTTCTCTAAAAACTGAAATGGTTGAAGCGTATTATCGGCTGGATGCGCTGCAAGGATAGGTTCATAATAAAAACGATTGTCCAATTCATTGACAAGTACTTGTGACTTGAATGCTAACTCAATATGATCTTTCTTACGACTCACCGCATTAGGATCGTTATCCATCAATTGATTTGAATTATCTTGTTCTTCCATTTTCATTAATCGAATGTTGTATTTATGTACCGTCGACTTTCCCATCATTCTTCGGGATAAATAGTCGACATGGTTATTTATATAAGTAGGTTGAAGGTATTGATTGAGGTAATAGTTTTTTGTAACTATTTGACTACGAAACATTTGCAGCCTGCTTGTCGCAGACAAACCGTGAATCATAAATCCTGTCTGCCGACCAGCAGACTAAAATCATCAATGTACTTCAACAGTAACTAATCTATCTTTGTACACAAAAAACTAAACGCACGAACATATAAAAAGTTTTATTTTGTTGAACTGCTACTAAATTTTCACCTATAAGGGTTAAACAAAGTATTTCATCATTCGAACTTCATCAGGCTTTAAGAAGCGGTACATTCCTCTAGGAATATCTTTCTTGGTCAAGCCAGCATAGTACACACGATCTAATTTGACGACTTCATAGCCTAAATGTTCAAAAATGCGTCGAACAATTCGATTTCTACCAATATGAATTTCGATACCGATTTCATTTTTTGGTTTATCTTGAACATAAGATACTTTATCTACCTCAGCTAAACCATCTTCTAGTTCTAAACCTTCTCCTATTTTCTGAATATCGTGAACGCTTACTTTTCTATCTAAAAAAACGTGATAAATCTTTTTGACCTTATGACTAGGATGTGATAATTTCTTTGCTAAATCACCATCATTTGTAAATAAAAGTAACCCTGTAGTTTGTCTATCCAATCTTCCAACGGGATAAATTCGCTCATCACAAGCATTTTTCAAAATAGTCATGACCGTCTTTCTACCTTGTGGATCGTTGGTTGTCGTGATTGTATTTTTAGGTTTATTCATTAAAATATAAACCTTTCTAACGTTCGCTTCTACCACTTTCCCTTTGAATTTTACGACATCACCAGCTTGAACTCGATAGCCCATTTCGACTACGACCTTATCGTTTATCGTAACGTTTCCTGTTCTAATCAGTTCGTCAGATGCTCTACGAGACGCTATTCCTGCATTTGCAAGATATTTATTCAATCGTGGATTTGGATTGGTTGGTGCAACAGATTCTAATTTTGGCTTTTTGAATCGTTGCTTCGGGCGAGACGGTTTATTAAAATCGCTTGATTTATCATTTGATTTATCGCTTGATTTATCATTTGAACGCTTAGAGCGGTTCGGCTTATTTTTATCTAAATGTTTCATACTCCTCTTTATTCTATCTTTTTACAAAAATACAAAAATGCCTTGATAGTCTTGTGTACTATCAGTGCGAATAATTGAGGCATAATTAAATAAAGACTTTGAAACAAATTGTACTACAACTCTTTTTGCTCACTAAAGCAAAACATCTCCTCTCAACATCTATCCATATCGCCCATTACTTCTATAATACAAGTACCTAATGAATAAAAAAGATACTAATCAATGATGCAGCAAAAAAATCTTTTCATCATGGTTATATA
>CAZMEH010000541.1:0-4659 GCA_964564885.1 uncultured Saprospiraceae bacterium
TTAAGTATTTAAATATTTATTTTTTAATAATTCAATAGAGTTGAACATATTAAACATCATGAGAAATAATATTTACAATAATTTAATCATCAATTCTTTCAAAAAACCTACGTATATGAACACCAAGATTAAACATTGCTTGGCACTGCTCGTATTTACGGTGCTGAGTATACCGATTTTTGCACAAGTCGATGTGACTCAAAAACCACATTACGATTATAACCGAAACTGGACTTTCGGAATTCATGGAGGTGCTTCTTGGCAACAAAGTGACGTGAACGATCGCTTCGGCGGCGGACTAGGCTTGACGCTTGGTAAACGCATCTACGGCGAACCGAATTCTTTTTGGGCATTGGACTGGAGAGGTCGGTTGACTTACTCTAATTCATTTGGTCAAGGTAGTTTGCTGGATACTACAGCAGCTGGAATAGAAAATTTAAATACCTTCTTATCTGCCAATAATGGTGATGGAACGGCTGAATATACAGATGGTTTCTTGAAAAACTATCGTACAGATATGGTCGATATTGACCTAGAAGGCGTTTTGACAGCCAACCGATTGAGAGAACGCACTGGCGTTATTTTACAATTGTTTGGTGGTTTAGGTTTTGATTTTCATAATTCAAAAATTGACCAATTAGATGGAAACGGAAACATTTACGATTATCAATCCATTGATCTTACTCAAAACGATCGCCCAATTCGTAGAGATGCAGGAGATTTAAGAGGCGAAGGTTTCAGAGGCGGCGATTACGAATCTGGCGAAGGTACAAAGCTAGCTTTTATGCCATCTTGGGGCTTAGGTCTTGGTTATCAATTACGTCCATGGTTCTCTTTTGGATATGAACACCGTTTTGCTTTTCCAATTGCGGACAATTTGGATGTACAGGAAGCACCAAACGCTGATTTAGATTGGGATAATGACAAACATCATTTATCTTATTTATACGCTCGTTTTCACTTCGGTGCGCAAAGTGATTGTAATCCTCCAACGATTAGAATATTGTCACCAACAGCAAATCCATTGAGTACTCAAGCACCTTCTATTAGTATACAAGGTGAGATTGAGAATATCTCTAATCGTAGAGAAGTTACCGTTACGGTTAACGGTTTACCGAATTACAGTTTTGATTATAATACATCAAGTGATAGATTCAATTTGCCTGTTTTATTAGGACAAGGTGAAAATATTATTAGAATAGAAGCGGATAATGGTTGTGATGAAGAATTTGCGATTATAAGAGTTATTTACAATCCAAATGTGGTAGCAGGAACGCCTCCTACGGTTGCTTTTACTAGACCATCAACGAATAGATATACGACAAACGAGCAGACTTACGATATTAACGCACAGTTAGAAAGGGTTAAAAGTAAAACAAATGTTACTTTTAATTTGAATGGTCAAAGCACTCGTAATTTCAATTATAATAGTACAACTGGTCTTGTATCGGCTAATATTCAATTGAGAGAAGGACAAAATACGGTATCAATAACAGGAAAGAACAAGTTCGGAGAAGATAGCAAAACGGCTTATGTCATTTATAATATAGAAGTTGTTGCAGAACCTATTCCTATTGTTAATATTACTCGTCCGTCAAACGATCCTTTCACGACTTCTGATAGTCGCACTCGTGTTGAAGCAAGAATACAAAATGTACCGAGCAAGCAAGATGTGAATTTCAAAGTGAATGGCGTTGATAGAGATTTCAGTTATTCAAATGGAAAATTGACTGCTACTATTAATTTGGTCGATGGTAATAATAGGGTAGAAGTTTTTGGTTATAATACTACTGGAAGCGATCAAGACGAAACGACTATTATTTACAGACGTAATGTTGTTGTTGAGCCTGTGATTAATCAGCCAATTGTTACCATTCTTGATCCAAGAGTGATGCAGTCAACGGTAAACATTAATAAAGATAATATTCGTGCATCGGTTAGAAATGTTGACAGTAAAAACGATATTACTTTTACAGTGAACGGTAACCGTCTAACTAATTTCACTTACAATAGTAGTACAGAAGCTTTTAATGCGGATGTTAACTTAGTAGAAGGTGCTAATGTTGTTCGTATTGAAGGAAGAAATAGTGCGGGAACTGATGATGATAACAGAACAATTATTTACAAAGCATTAGCTCCTGTTATTCGTCGACCAGTTGTCAAAGTGACTTCGCCTAGTGCAAATCCTCACAATACAGCAACGAGCAAACAGACGATTAAAGCAACGGTTAATCATGCTGAAAAAGCGCAAATCACATTTACTGTAAATGGTCAACGTGTGACTAACTTTACTTTTAATAATACAACTGATGCGTTTTCAGCGGATGTTACATTGAGAGAAGGTTCTAACATTTTTGAAATAAAAGCAGTAAATAATGCTGGAAATGACAAAGACGGCGGAACAATTATTTATAAAAAACCTACAACGGTTCAGCCGCCAACGGTTAATATTACATCGCCAGCACAGAATGCTTTGGCTTATGGAACAACGCAGCAAATCACTGCTGATGTAACGAATGTTTCTAATAAAAACCAAATTACATTTACGGTTAACGGTGCAATAAACACCAACTTTACATACAATACAAGTACGGACAAATTTGAAGGAACGGCTAAAAACCTAGTTTCTGGTAGTAATACGGTTAAGATTGTAGGAACGAACAGCGCAGGAAACGATAACGATCAAGTTACGTTTTTGGTAAGAATAGCTTCTACACCTCCAACGGTAACTATTAGCAATCCAAGAACGAATCCATTGAATACGACTTCTGCAAAATCTACGATTATCGCCAAGGTAACGGGCGTTTCTAATAAGAGTGAAGTGCAAGTATTATTGAATGGTCGTAATACATCGTTTATATTTACATCAAATACTGGAGTAGTAAGAACAGATGTTACACTGAGAGACGGTTCAAATAGTTATACTGTAAAAGCGACAACAGCTGGCGGTGCTGACCAAAAAGGTGGTACAATCATTTACAAGAAAACGGTGCCTGGACCAAGTATTAAAGTGACTTCGCCAATTCGTAATCCGCATACTGCTACAGCTAGCCGTCAAACGATTACAGCGAAAATTACAAATCTTACGAATAAAAATCAGGTGAAATTTACCATGAATGGCGCAACAGTGAACACGTTTAGATTTGAACCTCGTTCTGGTGCATTTTCTGTGACTACTGAGTTGAAAGCAGGCAGCAATCGCTTTATGATTGAAGCACAAAATGCAGGTGGAAATGACTCTTACAAGGGTGAAATTATTTATAAAATCGCTCCTGTCGTTCAGTTACCGCAAGTTATTATTAGTTCTCCTAATAATAATGCAATGGTAAGTGTTGGAAATACTGCCATCAAAGCAACCATTAAAAATGTAACGAACAAGAATAATGTTACTTACTCTGTAAATGGTTCAAATGTAAGTTCTTTTAGTTTCAACACTAAAACTGGTGCATTCTTAGCAAATGCTACCTTACGTTCTGGTACAAATACAATTGTAATTAAAGGAAAGAATAGTGCAGGTGATGATACGGAAAGAGTAAGTGTTATTTATCGCATGGGTTCAAGTGGTCAAAAGCCAGTTATTACGGTAACTAACTTAAACGCTTCGCCTTATACGACTACTGACGGTAAGATTACAGTTGATGGAAAAATCCTTTATATCAATGGAAAAAGCGATGCTTCTGTTAAAGTGAATGGTGCTACAACTACTCAATGGACTTACAATGACATGAGTGACGAATATTCGATTGACTATGTTTGGGGAGCTGGAACAAACAGTATTGTTATTACGGCAGCAAATTCTGCTGGAACAACAACGAAAACGCAAGTTGTCCTTTTTCGTCAAGTAACTGCACCACAAGTACAGTTTACTAGTCCGACTTCAAATGGAGGAAATACTCCTGTCATTAGAAATACAGTAGATATAGGAGCAACGGTTCAAAATGTGGACAAGAGTGCTATTACATTTACAGTGAACGGAAGAAGAGTTCCTTTTAACTTTAGCGGAACTGCTTTATCTGCAAAAGTGACTTTAAAAGAAGGAGGAAATATAATTAAGGTTGTTGCTAAAAACGCTGGTGGAGAAAACACTAAGAGTATTACGGTTAATTATAATAAACCTGTAATAGCACCAGTAATACGTTTCACAAAACCTAGCGGAAGTGCTACTGTTCAAAGCAGTCGTTATTCTGTGAGAGCGAGTATTCAGCATATTAAGACTAAAAATGACATCACAGTCATGTTGAATAATCAGCCGGTGACTAATTTCAGCTTTAATACAAGTTCTGGTTCATTAGGTTTCAACGCAACTTTGAAAGAAGGGAATAATAGTATTCGTATTGTTGTTCGTAATTCAGTTGGTCTTGATAACAAAACGGCAAATGTTCGTTATAATAAACCAAGTGTGATTAAGCGGGAGGTTACAAAACCGAAGGTAGTTAAGCCGAAGGTTACAAAGCCAAAAGTAGTTAAGCCAAAGGTTGTAAAACCAAAAGTAGTTAAGCCAAAGGTTACAAAACCAAAAGTAGTTAAGCCGAAGGTTGTAAAACCAAAAGTGGTTAAGCCGAAGGTTGTAAAACCAAAAGTGGTTAAGCCAAAGGTTACAAAACCAAAAGAGCCTGTTAATAAAACAACGGTTAAGCCAACTCGGAAAAAACCTACGCC
>CAZMEH010000542.1:0-4437 GCA_964564885.1 uncultured Saprospiraceae bacterium
TTGATTCAAGTATAGAACGTCGATGTGTATTATTTCATACAAAAAACGAAACGTCTAAAATTCGTAAGAAAAAGAAAATCAAGCGACCAAAAACTGAATATGAAATTCATCCAAAACATGGTTATAAATACACGGACAGACCTTGTAATGTGAATCATTATCTTGAAAACCTGATTGTTTAATTTTCCGTACCGTCGGTTTTAGCCGACGGTACGGAAAATTGGTGCGAAATTCTACAAGTAAGCTTCTCCACCTTGTTCTCTAATCGTTCCTGTGATTTTTTTAATCTCCTGTTCATCCGACTTTGGATAAATCAATAAGACGTTATCATCATCCACCACAATATAATCATCCAACCCTTTGATAACCACTAATTTATCTTTTGATGTTCTTATCAATGAATTTTTAGTTTCATAAAGAAACGCTTCACCAACATTCACTGCATTATTATTTTCGTCTTTTGGATATTCTTGATGCAATGCGCCCCAAGCACCCAAATCTGACCAACGGAAAGACGCAGGAATCGTATAAACGTTCGTTGCTTTTTCCATCAAAGCGTAATCAATTGAAATCTTTGGCGTTGTAGGATACATTTCGTTGATAAATGGAATTTCTGTTTCTGTGTTGAAATGCGATTTCCCACTTTCAAACTTTTCATACAATTCTGGCGCATTTGCAGCCAAAGCATTAATCACGCTTTTGACGCTCCAAATGAAAATACCTGCATTCCAAACGTAATCACCGCTTTCTAAAAAGCTCTTCGCCGTTTCTAAATCTGGTTTTTCCGTAAAACGATGTACTTTGTGAACACCTTCAGCGACTTGACTTTCATCATAATTGATGTAACCATAACCCGTGTGCGGACTGGTCGGTTTGATACCTAATGTACACAATGCGTCATTCTCACTTGCAAATTTGACCGCATTATTAACATCTTCCACAAAGATATCCTCATCCAAAATAATAGCATCCGCAGGCGTTACGATAAACGTAGCATTAGGATTCATAGCTTGAATTCGATAAGTCGTATAAGCAACACAAGGGCCTGTATTATTTCGAGATGGTTCGCCTAGTATTTGGCTATCTTTTAAGTCTGGCAAGTGTTCCTTGACCAAGTCACGATACATTTCATTGGTCAGAATGAGGATATTTTCTTTAGGGCAAACCTTTAAGAAACGGTCGTAAGTTGATTGTATCAAAGATTTACCAATACCTAAAACATCCAAAAATTGCTTAGGTCTGCTTGTTCTGCTTCCTGGCCAGAAGCGGCTGCCGATGCCACCTGCCATTATTGCTACATAAGTATTATTCATATTCTAATTCTAGTATTTTCTATTGCTAAGAAGCTATTTAAATGTCAAAAATCAAATTTAAACCGCTTCTAATTGATACTCAAATTTATTAAATTAATTAGATTTCTAAAACCATACACCCGAAATTCGTACACTTTGAATGATTTTATAATTATTTTTGATGCATTTAATGATGTTTTTTTAATAAAATAAACAACCAATGAAAATTCAAATATTAATAATAGTTACTTGTATTTTTGCTATAATAGGCTGTAAACCTGAGAAAGAGCAGACATCAACTACCACAATTGAAATGTCCGTTGATACTATTCCCGAAAAAATACATACACCAAAATTCGATTACGATACAACAAAATGGCTTGACCTGACTGACCTTGATCCAAGCATCAAAATGGATTTGCGCTATGCAACAGAAAATAATTTCGTAAAAGAAAAAATGTACGTTTGCGGTCGCTGTTTCCTTAGACCTCAAGCTGCTCGCAAAATTGTGGCAGCACACAAGAAATTACAAAAACAAGGTTTAGGCTTAAAAATGTATGATTGTTATCGTCCAAGACCAATTCAGCAAAAGCTTTGGGACAAGTTACCCGATCCGAGATTTGTTGCTCGCCCGTGGAAAGGTTCGGAACACAACAAGGGCGTTGCCGTTGATTTGACGATTGTTGACGCTGATGGCGAACAACTGAATATGGGAACGAAATATGATTATTTTGGACCAGAAGGTTATCAAACTTATACCGATTTTGAAGATACGACCATTCTTGATAATAGAATATTACTTAAAGAAACCTTAGCCGAATTTGGTTTTAGACATATTCGCACCGAATGGTGGCATTATTCGTACAAAGGAAAAGCGAGTCGGAAGATTTCTGATATGCTCTGGAACTGTGAAGAGTAGATGATATTTTGACAACTAATATTCAAACAAAACAGAAAGGCATCCTAAAGTTAGGATGCCTTTCTGTTTGTACATTTCTCATTTCTCTTTCTAAAAAACGGTCACATATAATAAGTGACTTCAATATGATATTATTTGATTATTTCTTTCTGTTAGATTCTTTTTTGTTAACGTTACAGCGTTGTAATTTTGAACAATGCTAAAATTGCAGTTGGTGCTTGTATTGACAAGCACCAACATTGATTTTTTTCTTAATTCCCTTTTCTTACACGCATTCTAATTGTCATGTTGCTGCGCTTTTTTTGTTCCTATCTTCTTTTGTAGTTAGTTGTCACTGACAAACTGCCCCAAAGAAGAAATGCACCTACTGCTACTGCTAATACTAACATAGTCCTTGTGTTTGTGTCGCTGTCTATTCTATAAATTCAGCTCTTTTATTTGATAATTACTTGATAACGACATAAAAATAGTTAAAGAAGTGTTAACAATCCAAATAAAAACACATAAATATTAACATATTTATTTTCGTCATATTAAAATCTAATTTTATATTAAACTAATATTACAGAATAAAGCCGCAGTTTAGGTCTTTTTTTCGGTATTTTAATCCATTTTATTTGCATTCAATGCTTTCATGAGTATTGGCATTGCAACCTTAGGGTTTGCCTTACCTCTTGACTTTTTCATTAATTCACCAATGAATAAACTGGTCAGGCCTTTTTTGCGCTTTTGTCCCTTCTTATTATTTGGACAATTTCGATACTCTTCTACCTTTTCAGGGTATTCAGCTAACACTTGTTGCACCAAATTTTCAATCAGTGAATTGTCACCTTCTTGAATGACATTCAGCAATTTAGCAATCTCTAATGGACTTTTTTTAGGACTTAGAATCATTGCAGGAAATACTTTTTTCTTTGCAGCAAGGTTTCCTAATTTTTCATCGTCAATCAATTGAATTAAAGCCGCTATCTGTTTTGGTACAATCGGAAATTCATCAATATTTAGGTTTTCATCATTCAGGTGAGAACGAATAGAGTTTGTGAGCCAGTTCGCCGCCGCTTTATGGTTTTTAGTGAATTTTGTTAGTTCAATAAAATACAATGCTAATGCTCTATCGTCAATTAAAATATTTGTGTCGTAAACAGACAATTTATATTCGTTGATAAATTTCTGATATAATTCCTCTGGTAATTCAGGCATTTCGCTTTTCCAATCGGTCAACTGTTCCTCACTAATGACAATAGGAGCGAGGTCAGGTTCTGGAAAATAACGATAATCGTGTGCATTCTCTTTACTCCTTAGCGCAGCCGTTGTTCCTGTGTCAGCATCAAATGTTCTAGTTTGCTGAATAATCTCTTCTCCTATTTCTATTAAGTCGATTTGTCGTTTCGCTTCGTAATTAATTGACGTTTTTACATTTGAAATAGAATTGACATTCTTGATTTCGCAACGTGTACCGTATTCTGTTTCGCCTTTCAACCGAACCGAAATATTACAATCACAGCGTAAGGAACCTTCTTCCATGTTTCCATCGCAAACGTCAAGATAACGAACCAGTCTTCTAATCGTAGCTACGAAATTCCCTGCCTCCTCTGCGGAACGCAAATCAGGTTCAGATACGATTTCTAATAAAGGCACGCCTGCTCTATTCAAGTCAATCATCGAATAATTCGGATGCAAATCATGAACAGATTTTCCTGCATCTTCTTCCATATGAATACGATTCAAGCGAATAGACTTGATGCTATCTTTAATCCTCACGTCGACCATTCCTTCAATACAAATCGGCTGATTGTCTTGCGTTGTCTGATAACCTTTTGTCAAATCTGGATAAAAATAATTTTTACGATCAAAGTAGTTCGTTTGATTAATAGAACAACCTGTTGCTAATCCGAGTTTGACCGCTTTTTTGATCTGTTCTTTATTCATTCGAGGCAAAGTCCCAGGATGCGCCAGAGAAATTGGGCTGACATGCGTATTAGGATTTGCACCAAAAGTTGTGCTATCTCCACAAAACGCTTTACTTTTTGTATTTAACTGAGCGTGAACCTCTAAACCAATGACCACTTCGTACTTATCGTATTTACTCATCTCTTCCTTGTATTTTATAGAATTATTCTGCGAATTTAAAAAGATGTACCTCTTATTTTTAAATTCATCGCCAAACTATAAATTTATTTCAAATAAATCAATATTTATGACAATTATTAATCATTAACGCAATAA
>CAZMEH010000543.1:0-6857 GCA_964564885.1 uncultured Saprospiraceae bacterium
TCGTTTCTTGCGGAAGTATCATCAATGCTGTTGGGCCAAGAATCTGCAATATCTTGTCTGAAATCGGGCTTGTAAGTTATTTCAAAATCAGGATATATACTTTTTATAGACTGACATATTTCTTCTGGTGAGCAAGATAAACCAGCTAAATTGTAAGCTGTTCTTATCTTTATACTTTCAGAAGGAGCATCCATTAATTCTATCGTTGCTCTTATGGCATCCTCCATAAAAATCAACGGTAATTGAGTGGAAGCCTCTAAAAAACAACTAAAAGATTCTCCTTTAACTGCTTTATGATAAATATCTACCGCATAATCTGTTGTGCCGCCGCCAGGTAATGATTGATATCCTATTACACCAGGATATCTTATTGAACGAATATCCAAGCCATACTTTTTATAATAATAATTTACCCAATTCTCACCAGCAGCTTTACTCATTCCGTAAACAGTTAGCGGAGTTAGATTCGGTGATTGAGGTGTATCGTTCTTTTCTATTTCATCACCAAACACTGCAATAGAACTTGGATAGAATATTTTGTCAACATTACATAATCTTGAAACTTCTAGCACATTAAATAAACACACCATATTTATATCCCATGTTTGTAAAGGAGCGGCTTCTCCTCTAGCGGACAAAATTGCAACTAGGTGATATATTTGAGTGATTTTATGTTTCAACACACATTTCTTAAGTGCATGAAGATCGGTAACATCTATAATTTCAAAACAACCCTCAAAACTTGGATTCATTTTTAAATCCGAGGCAATAACATTGTTAAAACCATGTTTTTTTTGTAATTGCTTAGTCAATACAGTGCCTAGTTGTCCTCCAGCACCTGTTATCAAAATTTTATCTACTTTCATTTTTGAATGATTTTGTAGAACAAATTTAGCGATAACAACATATTATAAGGTATAAACTCTTTAATAATTAAAAAAATAAGTATTTTTAACTGAATAAATTGAACTTTATAAAACTATTATCTTTATTTAATCTTATAAAACGCTTTAAAAAGTAATTTTATCTGCAATATGGAAAAAATAGACAACGTTGATCTTCAAATTTTAAGAATTTTGCAAAAAGATTCTAAAAAAACAACCAAAGAGGTTGCTCAAATACTTAATCTAACCGCTTCTCCTGTGTATGAACGCATTAAACGGTTAGAAAAAAAAGGGCTCATAAAAAAATATGTAGCTATTCTTGATAAAGTACAATTAAGCAAACCTGTTACAGCTATTTGTATGGTGTCTTTACGTTACCATAATGAAGGCTTTATTGATAAATTTGATAAACAAATTAAAGCCCTTAAAGAAGTTCAAGAATGCTACCATATGGCTGGAAAAGTAGATTTCTTTTTAAAAATAAACCTTGAAAGCTTAGATGCCTATCACGAATTTATTAGACTCAAGTTATCTAGAATAGATAATATTGGCGTATTAGAAAGTTCTTTTGTTTTAAAAGAAATTCTTTGCACTACTGAATACGATATATGAGTTCTGGTTGAATCAGGATAAAAAGCCAGTTTTTAAATTGATGTGTTATTTATTTTTTATATCAAAAAAAAATTCATACTACGATACATTGAACTTGTTTAAGAATGTATCGTAGTATGGGTTTTCCTATAAAACAAGGCTCTTTGACGCTAGTCTTTATCTTACTCTTTTCTGTTTTAGAACTAATTTTTGGAGCGTAACTTTCGCTATTTTGGAAACACGTTCCTAAAGAGATTCAGCGAAATATTTGCTATACTTTTTTGAAAAACCATACCCACAGAGGTTTTGGTTCACGATTTATAAAAATAAACCTCTCTAAATACACGTAATTCGTAATTAAACCTACTGCATTAAATCATAAGCTATTAGTCTTTATTCACAAAACTTCTTATAGCCGAAAAATACAGATTTTAGATTTAAACAAGGCAGTTCTGAGAAAGATAGCCGTGCTATCTCTCGAAGAACTAACGCAGTATAAATTTAAAAGATGATTTTGCAGGCATATTAAGTTTTGTGAATAAAGACTATTGACAGTTATAGTATATCGATTTCTGGACAACTAAGAATTTCTAATTTGGCTTTATCTATCGCCATCCCGAATGACGAGATGGCAATAAATATAAAAAACTCCAAATTAAGGATTTCTGCTAAACAATAAATAACTGTCGATCAATTGCGAATTAAAGTACTACCCTCTTCTTCTTTCCAATAAAATCATCATCATTAATCCTAGCATTACTCTATCATCGTCATCCGAATCCATCGTTCCAACTTTAGAAAGTTCGAAATTTCGTCCGAAAAATGAAGGTAATTTACTTAACCTAATGATAGTTTGATTCTGTTGATCCACAACAAGGTAAGCAGGATTGAAAAAGTAGCCGGAGAACATTCCGACGAAAGGAATTTCTCCCAACAAAGAGTCAATTACTCTCACCCAAGCATTCTCTTCGGTAATAGTATATTGCTGTTTTTCAAATTGGTCAATGATTTGATATTCCGCCTTCCAAAGCGAACGCCAGCCTTTACGGACAATTTTTCCAAACTCTTTTCCATTATTATCATAAAAAGCATACGCAGCCGAGAAATCCAACCATCTATCCGCTTTGATGCTATAATTGACTTTTGATTTGGATTCGTCATTATATATTTGAATATCTTCTTTGAACTTAAACATCTTTTGTCTAACATAGGCTAAGGTTTTTCCACTAGCATCCGTTGCCGTGAAATCATTCGCCAATGAAGATATTTTAAATTTGAAGTTAACTGGGAACTGAATGTTTTGCATGTTTAATTAAGATTTTTGGTTCGTTGACAGTTTTTACCAAGAAACAAGGTCAATGAACCTAAGTGTTTAAGATTCAATTTTTTTAAGAAATACCAAGTAGCCGTTTCCAATATTTTATCAAATCAGCTTTTTCACCTCCTGTTGCCGTATTTAAGCGATCAACACCACTTTTAGCCATTTTCAAAACTTCTAGTTCTTCTGCTACGTTTTTTGCTTTATCCGCATCCGATGAGTTTTTATCAATGCCATAAGGAATGAAATCTAGCCAATTTTTATAAACAGCTAACTCTGACATTGTTAAAAATTCGTTGACAGAATGTGTTCCGCTAACACCTTCTCGACCTTTATCAATACCATCAGTAGCAGCTCTTGCCATATCCATAATTTCTTTATACTTGACTTTATCAATCGCGCCTGTTTTGTCAAATGCTTTAATTTTATCACCCATTTGGCTCGCTAAAACTAAACCTGACATACCTCGCATCAAAGCTAAATCACGAGTTTTATTATTGTCTACTGAGCTTTGCAAATAAGTAACAGCAGCTTCCGCTGTACTATTTGCTGCTGAATAATCCTCTAAATAATACTCTGACAAACCTCTCAATGCCAACGCATTACCATAAAGGTTATCTGTTTTTAATGCTGCTTCGTGTTCCGTAACGAATGTAACAATTGACTTATTTGCTTCATCAAATTTAGTTTGGGCCTCTGCGCTAGGTGCAGGACTCGCAACTTCTTCTTCGAGTTGCTGCACACGATAAGCCGTTTCTACACTAACTGCCTGATTTAGTAAAGTTTGACTCTTTTTGTACGCTGCTTTATAAGGCACGCAACTAGAGAAAAGTATCGCGATACTTAAAATTGTAAACAGAGAACTTTTAAATGATGTTTTCATAATTTTTTGATTAGTTTGTTTTAATTAATAACTGATGTTGCGCAGGTTTGATCTCCCTTTCTGGACAATCTGTTTATAGAAAATTAGAAAGCAGGTTTTCTGCATTCCGTTAAAAACAGCCTTATTTTATTGAAAGGCTGTTCCTAACGAAACGCTAAACAATCATGATTCCTTTGCTATAAACAAGCTATCTCTAACGAGGTGTTCTAAACTATGTAGCATCAAACAATAGTATCATCAACAGTAATTCCAATATTTGAAAATGCTGCAATAATATCTAATAATTGCTCTGGCGAATCCAACTTAGCAATTAATTCAGCAAAAGAAAACGGTTCTCCTTTTGCTATCTTAAGCACTTCACTTGTAATTAAAGTATTCGTCATGGCCAACGCTTCCTTAGAAGCACCTTCTTTTGCTAATCTTGAAAATACAGATTCGGATAGTTTTTCTAATGTATCATTATCAGACAAAGACCATTTTATATTCTCTATTGCTGCATCTGTTAATAATTTTGTAATACCTTCTGGTGTTAAATTCAAAGTAGTCGCATCACCAGATAACTTGCCTTGTGCGGCATTCATCACGGCATTAATTGCTAAAGTTACCATCAATTCACTCTCAATACCAACGGCATTCATGAAGCTTTTATCTTCTCCAACCGCTTGCAATGTAGAACGCATAATATTGATTTTGGCTTCATTGCTCAAGTTCAAAACAGATGCGCCATTCAATGCGGTAAACGCTGCTGACAAAGCCATTGATAATAATGGGTCAACATTTGATGCTTGTGTCAGAACCCATTCTGGCTTGCTTATAACTAGTTGAACGACTTCATCGGTCAATGCTAAAATCTGATTGGTATTAAACGAGAATTTTACCTGACCATTTGGATCTATTGGCAATAAGGTTTTGAGAACAATCGAAGATGCTTGAACTAATAAATTATCACTTGGGTTTCCTGTACCATTTCCTAGGATTGAACCTATATTTTCAGAAGTATCCAAAATAATCATTCGAGCCAAATCTGGCAAAATAGCTGCGCTGAACGATACCGGGTAGGCAGCCAAAGTAGAAGATAAGTATGTTACAAGATTCTTGACCTCTTCATTTTTAATACCTAATAAATCTGGGTTTTCTACTAAAATGGTAGCAGAAATGCGAGTAACCGCATTGACCGAACTTTGTAATAAAGCTTGTAATGTATCTCCAGATTTGAGTCGGGCTGAAATATCAGCAATATTGACACCTTGACCATTTGTCAATGCTTGCATTTCGGCATCAAGAAATTCCTTCGTCAACGCAAGGACATTTTCAGATACGCCTTCATTCGATAGCCGAACTAAAACACCATCTATTAACATGTTTAATGCATTGCCACTTGCTAATGCCCATTTTGATTTTGCGGTTGCTTTCTCTCCGAATGAGTAACTTAAAACTATATCAATCCCATGGCTGATGAATTCTTTTTCTTCTCCACCAATATTAAACTTCTCTAATAATCCTTGATTAACCGTAACAATTTCAATCGCAGATTTGACGATGCCCATTTTTGTGGAAGTACTCATTCCAACCAACGAAACGCCTTGTAATGATTTGAAAACAGTGCCTAAAACATTTTCCAGCATCGGATTAGTATCCGCAGCACTTGATAAAATCCAATCTGGATTTGCAACAACCGATTGCATCACACCATCAATCAAATCTAAGGTTTGAGATTTCGTGAATATAGGTTGCCAGTTTTGACTAGAATCAGTTGGAACAGCATTTTGTAAAGCACGCAAGACCAAACTGGCTGTTGTTACTAATAGATTATTTGCAGGATTTGACGGATCACCTTGATAAATTAAATTAAGATTGCCTGCGGTTTGGTTTAATATCAAATTAGTCAAATCAGGAATCATATCTAAACCCAATTGGTTTGGATAATTTGCAACCGTATTTATTAGACCAGTTAAAATATTCTGTAAACCTGCATTATCTAATTCATACCATTCTGGATGTTCTGCCAAAACTTGAAGCGACGCTTTCGTTACGCTGTCGAGTGTTTTTGTGGTAAAAACATTTTTAAGGGAAAGGACTGCACCGTTACCCGATTCTATATCCGTCATAATACCATTCAGCAAGCAATTGCCTACACAAGTTATCATTTCAGAACTTGCCCCATTTATCCCGAGAAATGTATTTGGATTACCTAAAACTTCTGTTCCTACGGACGAAATAACACTTTTAAAGATTAATTGGCCCCAGTCTTTGGCTTCTGATTGTTTGAGTAAGTTGCCCTCGCCTGTTGTCGTGATATAAGTATTAAGATCCGTAACGACACCTTTTGCAACTGTTTTGAGCAAAGTCGAAGAATTGACATCTCCACCAAGCAAACTCATGCCGCTGTCTAATGCCTCAACGGTTGCCGTCATGAAACTTGTTGCAATACCTTCTAATTGTCCATCTGCAAAATCAACTTCATCAATGGCATCCAAAAATGACATCAATAGTTTTCCTTGTGTAGTGGTTGTAGAAGCTAAATGAGAGAAATTTCTAAAATAATCTACGCCAATCTCAACCAAAGAACCTGCGACACGCTGCAATGGTGATGGATTAGGATTTGTTCCTGCTTCCCATTGCTTAATATCTGTCAATGCAAAAATATTAGAGTTGGAAAGGTTTACATTATCAAATTTGACGTGTCCTTCTTCTAAGTTTCGAATTCTGATATAGGCAGTAGTTAACTCTTTTTCTTCTGTGTCTGTAATATTTCGTATATCAAATCGAGCCTTTTGAGTAAGTTCTAAAAGTCTTTTATCGTTTGATATTGTACTTTTTCCATCATTCATAAACCATGTAGTGGCACTTCGAACAGTGATTTTTCCACTAAATTTTGGTGTGATAAGATTTAGTGTGTGTTTCTTTATTTGCTCGATTTGCGCGCTTTTCATTTGACCTTCGAGGCGGACAGCTGCTTGAATAGCGTATAAAATAACTTGGGAATTCAGTGCCATTGGTTTTCGATTTGTTTAAAAGTAACTTCTTTGATAGTGCGACGAATAGTTACTCATTAATCATTTAAATTATCGCAAGATAAAAAACAGGTTCTTTGACAATTTTACCAAAAGAATAAATTATTCAATCCAATGGGTTAAAACCCATTGCCTTTTAACAACTTCGAACAATGGGCTAAAGCCAC
>CAZMEH010000544.1:0-4013 GCA_964564885.1 uncultured Saprospiraceae bacterium
TTTATAAAAATTTGAACCCGAAAAATTAGTCGTCCAAATGGTCTCCCACTTTGCTTTATCAAAGCCTTGCCCAAATACATCATTGATTTTCACGCCAGCACTTTCACGAATCGTATCGCCTGCCATTGCATGATTTTCATTCACTGATGCTAAATTAATATTTCCACTTCCATCAGGCAATCTATCGTTATTATTGTCTGGCAAACCAAAATTGATTCGCTCCACTTGATAATTTAAAGGAAGTCCGCCAGCTACCGTATCCGTCTCTATTGAACATTCAGTAGATGTATCTTGACACATATTTATGCTCCAAGTATTGGAACAAAGCGCAATTCCGTTACAACCAACTGTATCGCAACTACTATTCAAATAAATATTAGCAGAAGCCGAAAGCTGCTCTATACTTGGCATACAAGGCGCATTACAATCTAATGTTAAATCAAAATCCATCATTGATGTGGTCAATGGCAAATCAAAATCCGCTTCAATAAATTGCCTCGCCGTATCGTGAACGACGTTGTGAGGTGGTTTTATTCCCATAAATAAATCCAAAGGATCATCGTCCCACGTCAATCCACACGGTAAATCAATATGCACCCTAATATATCCACTCGGCGATTGTAAAATACCTGCGGTGTCCGTTACTTCAAAAGTAAAAGTGCTTGTTGTGCTGTCATTCATAACTGTAACAAGCGGTAAAGTTCTAATTTGAGCTAGGCTTGCTCCAACTATATTAAAGGTATCAATTGTAAATTGCCCCACAGGGCAATGGTCTGTAAATGAGTAATCATACGCCCAACCCGAATAAGTATTACTACAAGTATCATTACAGAAATACATATTCCAATCCAAAATAACACTATCGCCAGGCGCAAGATTTGGTAAAGCCATTTCCGCTCGTCGCAATAATCCACTTTGCGAAAAACAAGTATTATGCGTTCCTAAAAAATAAACAGGACTTGGATTCGTCGTCGTTCCATTATAAGTCATTTGAATAGAACTCGGGTCAATTGCATTGATTTCATATTCACCACCTACGGAAGGCACAGGATAAGCCCTAATCGCAAAAAGTGGAAATAAAGCTTCGCCAGTTCCTGTATTTGTAATCACCATTTGTTGCGGAATCGCATTATCACCACAATGACAATCATCCGTATCGAATGTCGGACGAAATTCTAAATTAGCAGAATATGGACTCGGATCAACTCCAATAGCCGCAACGCTTACGTCTTCTTGACAAATCGTTCCGCCGCAGCCCCATTGCGCTTTTATATCAGACGGAACATTTCCGTCGCACGAGCGAATCGTAATTTGTTCTGTAATAATAATGGTTTCGTTAATTTCAAAAAGCGTATCACCATCGCCAATAGTCGCAAAATCTGCACCCGAAAGGGTCAATTTAAATGTATTTGGATCAGACAGATCAGGAACACCAAGCGCAGCAATAATTTCTAAAAACCCATTGTGCACATCAACGAAATCAAACGTAGTCAATGCACCAATTCTAGTATTTTTAATCGTAATCGTCCTAGTCATTTGGTCATCCCAAACCAAATTAGCTACAAAAATAGGCGTTACATTAGTAATCACCAGCAATGCCGTTTCTATTAAAAATGGTTGTGTAATAATGATTTTTGTGCCACCAGTGTAATTAGCAGTAATTGTATTGGTGAAAATTGTTCCCGCATTAATCGCACTCACCAAGCTACAACTAGCCGTCGCAGTTATCCAAAGCGTATCTTTTTGACCCACTAAAAGATTTGAAATAGAGAATATCGGTTGGTTAATATTTGATACATCAAACTCCATTCCTCCTACTCCATTTACAGAATTTAACTCGTAATCAATCCCAGCAGTAAATTGAAATTGAACCGTGATATCTTTGGTCGTATCTGTTCCAATATTTTCTACAATCAACCCAAAACTAGCTGATTTACAGACTTCTAAGTTATTCGGCAAAATGGCAGAGATAGAAAGGTCGTTTGCTTTTAAGTGGTATACACTTATAAGCATTAAGGTAAGAATGGTAAGTTTACGTTTCATAGTTTTGTTGTTATAATTAAATCTGAATAATGGCGGTAGGTGAAAATTCAAACTCCTGTTTAGAGTAAAAGATACACGGAAATATTAAAAAACTCAATCATCAAATAGGCTTGTAGATTACAAAAGGTAATTCTAAATATAACAAACCAGACCTACAAAGCCTTACCGACCTAGTAAATCTGGTTTCATAACAATAAACTTTCTTGTGTACAAACGCCAATAAACACCTTTCTGACAGCCGTAGGCGTTCTGACAGCGAAGTGATCTGACTTCTGGCTTCTTTACTTAGGCGAATAAACCCGCTCCGCATTTTTCATAATCGTAGCCTTATCAAAAGTCATCGGTTTCATTTGCTGCTTCGTAAACATTTCCATTTGATCCGTATAATGCGAACTCTCCGGATTAGCCGAACTACCATAAGCATTTATCGACTCGATAATAATTCCATCCTTCGTATATTGAACCATTTGAATATAAGACTCACCAGCAATCACTCTAATTTGTCCATTTTTTTGTGGAATCCCATAAATCGCAGCCAAAACATCAGGCGCACCACTAATCGGTAATGTCACTTCGCCCCTCGTATGTCTTTGAAACTGTCCAAGCGCAACATAAACAGTTCCGAAATACTTATTCAAATGATCTTGTGTTTTTTCCAATGCAACGACAAACTCCGCCTCTTCCAAAACATTTTTTTCACTACCTCTACCCTCTTTAGCAATTCGCTCATTCAAAAATCCCAACGTCAAAATAAAAACAGTCGCTCCGCCATTTCCAATATCTGTTTTTCTATCCCAGATTTTCAATATTTTAATAACCTCTTCAATTTCTGGATACTTCTTTTCATCCAATTGAAAAATATCTTCAATATTACTCATCACAGACGAATAAGCAGGATTATGCCATTCTTGATCAAACTTAATTCGCTTAAAAGCTTCATAATCAATCTTAGTTTCTTGACCAATCAAATGCTGAAAACGAGTACTTCTATTATTATCCCATTCAAAGTAGCCAATTGTTTTATTAACCGTTTTTTTATCAATATTTTCAATCGCAGCAGTCGCATTAAAAGGTGTATTATTGGTATTAAAAACATAACCACAGTCAGGATTTAGAATTTGCGCCAAACTATCAATCGGCAAAAAATCCGCTTCCCAAAGTGTTTCAGAAGTATTTCCAGGTAAAACTTTTTTCCAATCATAATCTTCATTACGTTTCGGAAAATTCCCATTTCCAATAAAAAAGATATTACTTTCCTTATCCGCATAAATAATATTCGTACAACCAATTCCCTGAACATCTAAAGCATCTTTAAACTCATCAAGGTTTTGTGCTTTATTCATTTTATACCATTGTTCAGCAGCTTTCACCGTTGCCATATTGCCTTGAAAACGCACCGAATAAAAACCATCTTTATTCTTCAATGTCAATCCATATTTACTCTCATAGATTTTTCTTTTAAATGGGATTTTCAAAAATCCAAGCTTCACCTTAGCTTTAAAGGTTCTAACTTTCAATGTTTCCCATTTCCCATCAAACTTATATTTCAACTTATCTTTATCATGCATTTCCAACTTATAAACATCCGAAAAGTCAGGATGATTCACCGTATGTGTCCAACCCAGATTCGGTGTTGTTCCTACAAATAAAGACACGCCACCAGGGAAATTTGCCCCAATCATTTGCCAACCTTCTTCGCTCTCCAAATGTGCTTCATACCAAGCAAAAGGCCCCTCCAAAGGTTGATGAGAATTCACTGCCAAATAAGTACTTCCATCTTTCGTAATCTTATTATTTACAGCAATTCCATTAGAACCTTGCGGCAATTCATAACGTTTTATATTCTGATTAATAATCTTTGTAATGTCCTCATGTACAGAAGAAAGCAAAGTCAAATTCAAAACATAGCCTTGCAAAATCTCTTGTACTGTTACAGGAAAAACACCATCCAATAAAAGCTCTTCTTCATG
>CAZMEH010000545.1:0-6196 GCA_964564885.1 uncultured Saprospiraceae bacterium
CATTTATTGCGACTTCAATTATTGGCGTACTATTCTTAGGAAAGACATTTACTCGAAATTTTGCTTGGAAAGATAACTTCACTTTATTCAGTACCGATATTAAAACTTCGGTTAAAAGTGCAAAACTAAACAATGCAATGGGCGGCTCATTAGTTGATAAAGTCAGCATTCCAGATCCTACAAATCCAATCAACGAAACTGAAAAAACACAAATACTTAATGATGCTGTTCAATATTTGAGCACAGCTATAGAAGTTCATCCAACTTATCAAAATGCTTATAATCAATTGGGAAGAGCTTTTTATGCAAAAGGTGATTATGCAAAAGCAGCCGAATATTTCCGTTATTTAGCTACTAATTTTGGTAATGCTAATGGTCAAAAGAATCTTTATGAGACAGGAAAAGCATTAGTAGAACGCAAACAAGATTACGTTAAAGCTATTCCAATTTTAGAAGAGGCAAAAGGATATTTTCCAAATAATGCGGAGTTATTCGGACAATTAGGCGCAGCATATGGAAATACGAATCAGCCATTCAAAGCTATTGAGCAATTTGAAAAAATTATTCAAATCGACCCAAATAATGCTAAAGCGTATTTATTTATTGGTTATACCTATGCCAATCTAGGACAATCGACAAGCAGTCAAAGTTATGTACAGAAAGGAAATGATTATATTAATAAGGCGAAACTAATTGACCCGAATGTGAAGTAATGTAGCACGGACATTCCTGTCCGTATATTAACATTAAACGCTAATATTTACGTGACGGACAGGAATGTCCGTGCTACTTCTATAAATGTTTTCCAAAACTTGGCAAGACTTTATCTTTATCCGAAAGTTGAATATCATTCAAATCTATTTGCCAATCAATATTCAGGATTGGACAATCAAATTGAATTCCGCCTTCGCTATCTTTATTATAAAAATTATCGCATTTGTAGAAAAACTCTGCTGTTTCACTTAATACCACAAAACCATGAGCAAAACCTCGTGGAACAAACAATCTTTTCTTATTTTCTGCTGTCAGCAAAACAGAAACATGTTGTCCATAAGTCGGAGAACCTACTCGAATATCAACCGCAATATCAAGCACTTCACCAGACAGAACACTCACGAACTTCGCTTGTCCGTGTTCTCCTCGCTGATAATGTAAACCTCGCAATACGCCACGAGTTGATTTAGAGTGATTGTCTTGTACAAACTCACAATCAATTCCAGCTTCTGCAAAAGCCTTTTTATTATAACTTTCGTAAAAATAGCCTCGATCATCGCCAAATATTCTTGGTTCAAATATTTTCAAGCCTGCTATTGATGTGTCTTTGAATGGCATATTAATGAGTGTTAAAATACAAACTGCTTTAGCTGCCTTCTCATATTTTGAGCAAAAGCAACTAAAACAGTTTGTATTTTTCTGTACTTTTTTATTTCTTTATTTCTTTCTAAAAAACAAACTCATCGGAACTCCAGTGTATTTGAAAGAAGCCCTTAATTTGTTCTCTAAATAATTTCTGTACGCTTCATTAATATGTTGCGGATAATTAGAGAAAAACGCAAATCCCGGGTAATGAGTACGTGCTTGAGTCATGTATTTAATAGAAATTGTTTTTCCTCTAAACATAGGAGGCTTATAATTTTCTACCGTTTCCTCTAGCCAGTTATTCAATACAGAAGTACCAATACGTTTCGTTCTGTTTTCATAAACTTCTAAAGCAAGTTCAACTGCTTTAAAAATACGTTGCTTCTCTAAAACAGATACAAAAAGGATATCAACATCATTGAAAGGCGCAATTTTAAAGCGAATTTCTTTCTCAAGATCACGAGCTGTATTCGTTTCTTTTTTGACTAAATCCCATTTATTGATAAGAATAACGATACCCTTATGACGACGTTGTGCCAAACGGAGAATACTTAAATCTTGTTGTTCAAGACCAACTGAGCCGTCAATCATCACTAAACAAACATCCGCTTCCTCTAATGCTTTAATCGCACGCATCACAGAATAAAACTCTAAGTTTTCGTGTACTTTCGTTTTCTTACGAAGTCCAGCTGTATCAATTAAGTAAAATTCTTTACCAAATTTCTCATACTTCGTATGAATAGCATCACGAGTTGTTCCTGCTACTTCGGTTACGATATTTCTCTCTTCACCCAATAAAGCATTCACTAATGAAGATTTCCCTGCATTTGGTTGACCCAAAACTGCAATCTTAGGAATTTTCTCTCCATCATCTGGCGTATCTTCGATAAGGTCTGTCACCATATCCAAAACCTCACCTGTTCCACTTCCTGAGATAGAAGACAAAAAGAAAGTATCTTTAAAACCAAGACTCCAAAACTCGTTTGCAGCCATGTGTCTAGTACCGTTGTCCACTTTATTCACCACCAATAAAACGTGTTTATCCGTTTTACGAAGCATTCTAGTCACCTCTTCATCCAAATCTGTAATACCAGTTGTCACGTCTACCATGAATATAATCACAGACGCTTCATCCATTGCAATTTTAACTTGCGAACGTATTGCCTTTTCGAATACATCATTAGAATTAAGCACAAATCCACCAGTATCCACTACATTGAATACTTTTCCATTCCACTCTGAAGTACCATATTGCCTATCTCTAGTTACACCACTTACATTGTCTACAATTGATTGACGTTCGCCAATCAAACGGTTGTAAAGCGTTGATTTACCAACATTTGGTCTTCCTACTATTGCTACTATATTTCCCATAATTCTATTTACGATTTACGATTTTAGATTTACGATTGCCATTGTTTCGATGGCTTAGTTTGTAAACCTGAAAATTGTAAACCGATTTATTTTTTATTTCTGTATTAAGTTGATAAAAAAATTACTACTTCATTGAAAACTTAATTTTCAGTAAAGTAAGTCGTTTTAGTTTCTACCAATCATGTTTATAGGTTGAACCCATTCATCAAACTCATCAGCCGTCAAATATTCTAAAGCTAATGCCGCTTGTTTCAGTGTTGTACCTTCTTTATATGCTTTCTTTGCAATCGTTGCCGCTTTATCATAACCAATTTTGGTATTCAAAGCAGTAACTAACATCAAAGAATTATCTAACATTATTTTAATTCTATCATAATTTGGTTGAATGCCTTTTGCACAATTTTCATTGAAACTTGCACACGCATCACCAATCAATTGAGCAGACATCAAGAAATTGAAAATCATCACTGGTTTGAAAACATTCAATTCAAAATGTCCTGTCATACCGCCAATATTGATGGTTACATCATTTCCAACGACTTGCGCCATTGCCATTGTCAACGCTTCCGATTGAGTTGGATTAACTTTTCCTGGCATAATAGACGAACCAGGTTCGTTAGCAGGAATAATCAATTCTCCGATTCCAGAACGAGGACCAGAAGCCAACATACGAATGTCGTTTCCGATTTTCATTAAAGAAACAGCCACTGTTTTCAATGCGCCATGTGCTTCTACGATTGCATCGTGAGCAGCTAAGGCTTCAAATTTATTTTCAGCAGTAATGAAAGGTAAACCTGTCAATCCTGCGATTTTTTCAGCAACTAATTCAGAATAACCAGCAGGCGTATTCAAACCTGTACCAACAGCCGTTCCGCCAAGTGCCAATTCACTCAAGTGCGCAAACGAGTTTTTAATGGCTCTAATTCCGTGATTTAGCTGAGAAACATAACCAGATAATTCCTGCCCAACCGTGATAGGCGTAGCATCCATGAAGTGTGTGCGACCAATTTTGACCACATCTTTGAATTCTTCTGACTTCGCTTGAAGCGTGTCTCTCAATCCTTCAATCCCTGGAATAGTTACTTCAACTAATTTCTTGTATGCCGCAATGTGCATCGCTGTAGGAAAAGTATCGTTTGATGATTGTGATTTGTTCACATCGTCATTCGGGTGAAATGCTTTCTTTGCGTCAAGCAAGCTACCACCTTTTAAAACGTGCGCACGATTCGCAATCACTTCGTTTGCATTCATGTTCGATTGCGTACCAGAACCTGTCTGCCAAACTACCAATGGAAATTGGTCATCTAACTTTCCAGCAAGGATTTCATCACAAACTTCGCCAATTGCAGTTGCTGTATCTGCCTTCAAAACACCTAATTGAGCGTTTGTTTGTGCAGCCGCTTTCTTCAAAATGGCAAATGCTTGTATCACTTCAATCGGCATTTTTTGACCACCGATTTTGAAGTTCTCAATAGAACGTTGGGTTTGGGCAGCCCAATATTTGTCCGCAGGTACATCTACGTATCCGATACTATCTTTTTCCTTACGAAATTCCATGTTTTTTTTTTCCTTAAATAGTTGATTTTTCGTAAATACTAGGTATCGGACAGCTTAAAGGTGTCCGATACCTAAAATCGTAAGAAAAAAACCAATTATTTTGTCATCTAAATAAATAGTTATCAATTCCTAACGCAAAGATAAGTTGTTTTCTTAGCATTTTTATAAATTGCAATATATAATCAAAATTAGCTCCTTATTTTATTAAAAAACAATTGATAATTGACAGCGAGCAATGGATAAAAGTACGGATAACACTCATCGTTTTAATATTATAAATCCAAATGATATAGAGTATCTGGTCAATTAAACCTACATTATCTATTAAGAACACCAAAATCGTAGAGCGACAGTCTTGTGCTTGTTACCTTTTAAATTCAATTAATGAATAATCCAATACTAAATACTGAACAACTTTCATTATTGCCATTATCTCCATACGATGGAAAAGCTATTTTTAATCTTCGTTCGAATACGGAAGTTAATAAATACTTAGAGCGTTCGCCTCCGACTGACATTTCAGAAGTTGAAGCATTTATTGAAAAAATAACTACTGGGTTTGAAACATCTAAATGGTATTATTGGAGCATTTTTTCCAATTCTGAATTGATTGGCACAATCTGTATTTGGAATTTTTCAAATGATAAAACGATTGCTGAACTAGGTTATGAATTGCATCCAAAATATCAAGGTAATGGTTTTATGAGTGAAGCTTTAAAAGCAGTTGTTCAATTTGCTTTTGAAAAACTGCATTTAAAACAATTGGATGCTTTTACGCATAAAAAGAATGAAGTTTCTACTCGATTGCTTTTGAAACATAGTTTTGTGCAAGATTTTTCAAGAGTCGATGAAGAGAATGCTAATCATATTATTTTCAAATTAGAGAATAATATTTTCATACCTACGAAAGACGATTTAGTCAAGTATTTACAAGAACAAATCATTGGGCATAGAATAGAACAGGTTTTCTATGGAGAAATTAATAATCAAGATGAGAAATTCTATTTCAATGGTTTTCACACATTTGATTTTGGTGTCAATTTTAAAATGTCAAATGGCTTTTGGTGGTATTTAGGCTGGAGTGAATCGGATTGTTTTGAAATAGGTAAAGGTGAGAAATTATATCCAAAAGGCTTTGATAAAAATGATGTTAAGGTTTGGGAAGCTACTGCTGAATGGCGTAGATATTTATCGTTAAAAATTAAGAATATTACAATCGACTATATTGAAGATACTGATTATTCGCTTCCAAGTTTAATACATTTGACATTCGAAAATAATGCAAAAATTAAAATTTGCGTCGCAGAAGAATTAAATCTAGATGGCTCTTTACCTAAGCCTTTCAAATTTTCAATCAGCGGTGAGGTTTATGTATTTTTTGATATAAATTTATATAAAAGTATTACATAATCGTCACGCTAACTTGAGCAAAGTAGCGCGAACAGGCTGTTTGCGCTACTTTACTCGTTTTGCGTATTTTCTAATATAAAAATCTTGGATTGTAAATAATTCTCGCAGGAAGTGGATTTCCAATTGCTTTATTCAAATTATAGTTAATCATAATCTCGTGAGAACCTGTATTGACTGTGCTTAATGCCGACAACGGTACATCATAAGAATAAGCAATCATTACATTTTCGTTTGCTTTCCAACCGACAATCGCTGCTGCTGCATCTATCGAATTTGCATTAAAACCTCTAAATGATGCTCCGCCAAAAATGCGTTCTCCATAATATAGAATCACGGAGAAATCTACTTGCGTTTCCGTAAAGTCTGATTTTACTAAAACCGCTGGTTCGATTGCCATTTGGCTACCAAACTCATACTTGTAAGAAAGCAAAGCCGTATAATTTCTTTTCAATTGAACACCTGCTGCTGCGGTATAAGTAAATGGAAGTGTACTTTC